>CAZTBX010000118.1:0-5684 GCA_964612035.1 uncultured Planctomycetia bacterium | reverse complement strand
CGAACCAAGCAGATACCCTACGATGAGCGCCGCGGCGGCCACGCCGAGCACATACGGCCAGGGATTTTTCTTCACCGCCGCGTCAACTTCCGAGGCCGCTTCTTCGAGCCGGCGACGGCCCTCCTCGAGTACTTGGTCGGCGGCCTTCTCACCCGCGGTCTCCTGCAGCACCTCACGGATGTCGTCGTACTTTGAGCGCAAAAGGTTTTGGAGCTCTTCTTTCTTTTCCTTGGCAGCCTGATTCAAAAGATGAAAAGCGTCTTCGATTTTTTTGTGACCGTTGTGCTCCATATTGATCAACCCTCTAGAGTTACGATATGCGAGTGACTAAAAAATGTCAAGGTAACTAAGATAATCTAGGGCCAGCGGGCGTCTCGCATTGTTCTCGATCGACCGTCTGATTTTCGGCCGCCCTAGGAAAATCAGACTCGATGACTCGGCTCGCGGTGTTAGAAGAAGCAGTGTTCCATGGCGCTCGCCTCGTCAACGTCGCTCTCGAACAACGCGTCGCCACCCGCTGGCTAGATTATTCAAGCGCTATGCAACAGGACTCACCTCGAGGCGCGATTAGCCGCTCTTGTGGGTTTTTCGTCAAGTCCGCCGGGATACGGCAAATCGAAAACTGTTCGAGCGCGGCCCAGCGCGAGTTTTTTCGATAAGCCGCGGCTCCCCGGACGTACGAAAAACACACGCGGCGTAAGCGCCGAGAGGTGATCCTGGTGTAGAGAATTTACACTTTACCGGGAAGATGGAATCGGTATAATGCGTCCATGGCCGAAAAACCCCGATTTTACGACGCGACGGTCACAAAGATCGTGTCGCTTTCCAAGACCGTGAAGCATTTCGTTCTCCGGTACGCCCCCGAAGCCGACACCACTTTTCTCGCCGGGCACTTCATGATGGTGTACCTCGAAAAAGAGGGCAAGCCGCACAAAAAACCGTATTCCATCGCCTCCTCTCCGTCGCTGGACCACCAGATCGAACTCTGCATCAAGCTAGTAGAGGGCGGTTTCGTTTCCACGTATTTCTTCAATTTAAAGGAAGGCGACGTTCTGAAGACGAGTCTCCCCCACGGCGTGTTCCTGGTGCGCGAGCCTTGGCAGGACGATCTCGTGTTCGTCGGGACAGGCACCGGCATCGCGCCGCTTCGCGGCATGATCCAAAAACTGTACGAGAAAGGCTGCCAAAAGGATATCTGGCTGGTGTTCGGTAACCGCTATGAGACAGACATCCTCTACCATGACGAGTGGCTGGCGCTCGAGAAAAAACACAAGAACTTCCATTACCTTCCGACGGTGAGCCGGCCCGAGACCTGGAAAGGCGAGACCGTGTATGTGCAGGAGCTCGTGAAAAAGACTTTCGCCGGACGCACCACCGGCCTCGATTTTTACGGCTGCGGACTCGTTCCTATGTGCAAAGAACTAAAAACGGCTCTGCTTGAAATGAATATCCCCAAGGAATACATTCACTTCGAACAATTCACGTGAGCTAGGGCAGTAAGTCCTGCCGGCCCCAATCCTCGAAAAGCCGGCGGATATCCCCTCCGGCCGAGCGGGCCGCCTGCCCGCAGGCAAAGATGATCACCGAGAACTGCCAGCAGTCTTCGGGCCCCATGATGAGCCCCGTGTGCACATTCTCTTCCCTCTGCATCATCGCCGAATAGTGCTCGATGGCCTTCGACAGGCTCCCCTCGTAGACGTCTAGCGAGGCGGTCTTGTTGTTGTATTTCATCGAAGGAAAAGACATGCCGCGCACGAGAAAAAAGGTTTTCAGAAAATTTTCGTTGATGTGCATGTCCTTCTCGAAATCGAAGCCCTCGAACTGCGGCATGTTCTGCGGCAGAATGATCGCCGGTTTTTCGACCAGCACTTCCCCTTTCCGCACGGCGGTGTCACCGGAATTCACCGTGGATTCGGACAGGCATACGTAAGGCAGGTGCGTCGCGTCAAAGGTGTGCAGCGGCTGCACGCGCGGACGGATGATCTCCGTTTTCCGCACCGCCTTTTCCCAGATCTCTTCAATATTCATGGATACCCCATAGACTCATTTAGTTGCGCTATCTGCGTAATCTTCTTTTAATCTGCGTAATCTTTATATTCCAGCTTTGGCACGAGGCGGTCCTGCAAAAGAACTTGTCTTTCGCCATCCCAGGCCTGCAAGGCCGAAAAACAATTTTTCATCTCGTCGACCAGCTTTTCGACGTTCAAACCTAGTGCTTCAGGCGTGTATTTCTCAAGATACGCCACGGCCGTCTTGCACAGACCACGCGCGCCGGTAAGAATGCCCCGCTGGAACTGATGGATAGCGGCGGCAGCCTGTATCACTCCTTTGTAAAGATCGCGGTACTCATCGTCTTTCGGGGTCGCGAGCCAAAGGCCTTCGATCACTTCGTGGCACTCGAAGTAGTCCTTGTGGTTGAAAAGTTCCAGGCCTTTTTTGAAGCGCTCGTCTACCATGATATGCCCGGCGAAAAACGCAAAGCGAAAAGCGAAAAACTATTGAGTCGCCTTTGGCGACTTTGATACAGGCCACGAAGTGGCTCAACCGCTTTTCGTTTTTCGCTTTTCACTTTTCGCTTATTTTACTTAGATATTCATACCCATAAAGTCCTGTCCCATGGCCGTCGCTGAAAACGATCTGAAGCGCGTAGCGGCCAACTGGCGATACGGACAAGATCTGCAGGTCCTTGGCGATATCACTCTCGCGGATCACGCGCTCACTCGTTATTTCATTCACACAGGAGGCGCAGGGACAGGCCGCGCGGAGCTTGCGCGCGGCAAAGCGGTCTTTGCCGCCGTCTGTCCACTCGAGCTCGAGCTCAGCCGGTGAGGGCCGCAGGATATTTTTCGGCATGCGGCGCGTTTCTCCACTGATATTGCGGATGCTGATCTGCGCGGCAAGGTTCTCACCGATTTTCCGCAGGGCCTTTGCCGCCGTGCTGTCCGGCTTGGAGCGCACGATAGGGTCTCCTTGGTCGGAGGTCTCGCGCACCGAAGTGGTGAGCGGGATCTCGCCGAGAAACGCGAGCCCGAGGCGCTCGGCGGCGCGGCGCGCTCCCCCATGTCCGAATATCTCGTCACGCTCGCCGCAGTGCGAGCATTCATAATGGCTCATGTTCTCGATGACGCCCAGTATCGGCGTGTTCAGCTTGTCGAACATAACGATGGCCTTCTGCGCCACGTTCCACGCCACGTCCTGAGGCGTGGAAACGACGACGGCGCCCGAAAGCGGGATGGTCTGGCAAAGGCTGAGCTGGATATCGCCGGTGCCGGGCGGTAGGTCCACGAGAAGATAATCGAGCTCTCCCCATTCGACGACGCCGAGAAAATCTTGCACCATTTTATGCAGCATGGGCCCGCGCCAGATCACGGCCTCGTTCTGCGCGATGAAAAATCCCATGGAGATCACTTTCACGCCGTAGCGCTCGACGGGCAGGATGCGGCCTTCGACCGAAAGGGGTTTATCGCTTGTGCCAAGCAGCGTCGGGATGCTTGGACCGTACACGTCTGCGTCCATGAGGCCCACTTTCGCGCCGCTTTGGGCGAGGACAAGGGCGAGATTGGCGCTCACCGTAGATTTTCCGACACCGCCTTTGCCGCTGGCGACGGCGATCACGTTCTTCACCTTGGGGATCAGCCGCTCCCGCGCGGGCGCGGCGTGGCTTCGGACCTGGCTTGTCATTTCAATGCTTACTTTTTTGACGCCCGGGACGGCGGCGATGGCCGCGCGCGCCTCCTCTTTCAGCTGGTCTTTCACCGGGCAGGCCGGCGTCGTGAGCTCGATGACACAGCGCACCTCGCCTCCGTCCAGCTCCACCGTTTTCACGAATCCGAGCGACACGATGTCCCGGCCAAGATCCGGGTCTTTCACCGCACGCAGAGCATGAAGCACCTGTTCTTCCGAAATGCCTGTTTTTTGAAGCATTTTATTATTGTATCAGTTTAGGGAAACGCCCGGCTTAGAGATCATAGATTTCTTTACGATGCCCCAGAGTAAGAATAAAAACTATTATTTTCTCATTTTCTACGCGGTAAATAATTCGATAATCCCCCGAACGATATTTTCGACAGCCCTGCAAGGGGCCTTTTAAAAATTCTCCCCGTTCCGGATGCAGCGAAAGGCGATCGATTGCCTTGGCAATTTGCTCACCCACTTTCCGATCCGATCCCACAATTAAAGAAAATTTCTCATCAGCGAGCTTGGAAAAAACAACCCGATATCGAACGCTCATAGCCCGTGGCGACTCTTCACTTTCTCCCAAGAAACCACCTTGCCCCGCTTGATCTGATCCTCTGCCTCCAGGATCTCACAGCCTAACCGATAAGCCGGGTCTTCGGCATCGATCAGTTTTTTGGGCTTAAGAAAAAGTTTTCCGTCAGAGATCACAATTTCAAGCCGGTCTCCCCCTTTTAGGTGCATCTCTTGACACACGAGTTTGGGAATGGTGATCTGATGCTGTGAGGTTATTTTGACTTCCTGTGGTGTCATAAGGTTCTCCTAACTAATGTTACATTAGAATAATACCACATTACTTATTGATTTTCAAGGATGCAAAAAAAACACTAGAGATTGTAAGGGGGCTCTTCGGCTTTCGGGATGGGCCTGAAAACGAGCTCGATGGTCTTTTTAGAAAGAAGCAGACGGGCAAAGCTCGAGGGAGACGGCTGACTCACCATCTTTTCGCTCGCGTACACGGCGCTCCAGCGTAAAAAGTTCATCCCGTATTTGGCTAGCAGCAAGGTTTTCAGGACAAGCACGCCTTTCAGCCCATAATATTTCCTCGTGAAATAGACCTGGCTGTGACGGTATTCCACGAGCACCTGCAAAAGGTTCTTCTTGGCCGAGACGCCCCCGTAATGCACGATCGTGATGTCGGAGTTGTACAGAATGCGCCAGCCCGCGTCTTGGATTCGGCGGCAAAGATCAATGTCCTCGAAATACATGAAAAAGTTTTGATCCAGCAGCCCCGCTTCATGCAGCGTTTGTTTTCGCGTCATGAGGCATGAGCCGGAAACCCAGTCCACCTCTGAGGTTCCTGAAAACTTCTCTTCAAGATAGTCACGGATCTTGAGATCATTGATCGAGAGCCGGTAATGCAGCAGTTTCCGGTATATTTCTGACACGAAAGTGGGAAAGGCGCCCCACGACAGCTGTAGTTTGCCCTTGCCGTCGAGCTGCCTGGCACCGACAGCACCTACTTCCGGCTGCTCCTGGAGAGAGTCGACCATGCGGTCGATGCTATTGTCCAAGATCTTCGTGTCACTGTTGAGGAGAAGGATGAATTCGCCGCGAGCGTTGTTGATGCCGAGATTGTTCGCTTTCGAAAAACCCAGGTTCGAGCCGGTCTCGATCGCCACCACTTCGGGCGCCTCTTTCCGGATCAGCTCCAGACTACCGTCCCTAGAACCGTTGTCGACAAGGATGATCTCATAGGGATACGAGGGTGGATTTTTGTAGATCGACCGAATGCAGTCGAGCGTGTAGTCCGGTGTCTCATAGTTCACGATAATAATGCTTAATAAAATGGAGGAGTTCATTGGTGGTTACTATAGCACAATCGTATCAAGTGCGCTTTGAAAGCGCTTCAAAAAACCGTGCCAGGGCCACTGTTCGGCTGACGATCGGCCCTCTCGACCCATTCGCATGCGAGTCTCAGGATCATCCAAAAGCTTTTCGATTGTAGA
>CAZTBX010000117.1:0-2330 GCA_964612035.1 uncultured Planctomycetia bacterium | reverse complement strand
AAAATCATTTCAACGCCGAAGGCTATTCTTTCGCGCGCCCCAATAAGGGCTATGCGTATGACCCCGACCAGACCATCGATATTTATCTGGGCGAAGGCTCCGCCGGCGAAGCCTTCCAGGACCCGCTGCTCGAGCGCCTGTCTTTTACCGAATCCCCGTGCTTCGATGCCGTCAAAGTTTCGGAGAATGCGTATCAAGCCGTGATACTCCTGCCGACGGGTTACCGAGAATTCATCCGTGACTGGGAACGCATGAACCCTTCGCCGCTTGGCGCGCGTGATGTGAAAACCGACCTGCGCGGCACTCTCATCCATGAGATGCTTCACCTGTGCCTGTTTTACTACAACAAAAACCTGAACAAAGGGCTCGATGAAACGGGCGGAACCGCTTCGAAAGAACTCGACTGGTACATCGAGGGCCTTGCGCGTTATTTCGAGACCTTCGCGGGCGCCAGACATGACTTTTTCTCGCAGGGTTTCAAAGAAACGCTGGCGGACAAGATCCGTTTTTCACGCGGCGGCGCCAATTATTTTATGCGCTATCCGGACCAGTCTTTCACTCACTTGCGCTATGAGAACGCTCTTTTTTGGCGATACATCGATCATCGCTATGGCATGGTGGTCATTGAAAAGTTGAGCCGGCTTCTCCGAGAATATCCTTCCGATCCGAAAGATGCCACGGCTTCCCTCATGCGGCAGGCGATAGGGGTTCCTTTTACGAACTTGCTCACGGACTATGCTCGAGCGGTGCTTCTAAAGGATTTCGCCCTGGATAAGCAAAATCTGCTCGATGTGGCAAAAACGAAGCTGAGACAGCGCGGGGGCCGATTCTATCTCGTGGATGGCTATGGGAACGAACGCCTTCTTGGCACCGCCTGCAAAACGGATTGGGTGGGGCAATGGGGGAACGCTCGATCAGCACTGGGGGAGGCTTCCGCCGGAGGTGACGCGACCGAAGAGGCCGATGTTTCGCCGTGGGCTATGGACTTTTATGAGATCGAGGTCAGTCCCACAAGCCGGCCGCCGGCCAGTATAGGCGTCCACAATCTCGGCACCGGCCGCCAGCTTTCCATAGAATTTTTATGCCTGGGCTCTGACGGAGCCCTCAAAAACTCCGGCAAAATTTTAATAGACGCAAACGACCAAAAATCACTCTCTCTGGCGGGTCTACCGATCACTGAGGGGGATAGTTTTTACCTTATCGTCTGCAATTTAGACTCCGCAACTCCAAGCCACTACACCCTTTCCGCCCGATAAGCCCTTCAAGAATTAAGCTTGAACTTTTAATTGGAATATGTATAATCGTGTTACTTTAAAAGTTACCAAATTTACCTGCGATCACTAAATTAATTTAAAAAAGAGAGACCACATGACACGCTTCCGTCGCACTGGATTGTTCAAACAAATTTTCGTCGTTATCTGCCTTCTCGCGAGCACGTCCGTCGCTTTTGCCGCCCTGCCAGAGATCAAATCCGAAGGCAAGTTCGTGCAAGGCAAGGGGACCAAGGCCTCCGAAGCTCATGAGAAGCGAATGAGCGAGCCTTTTTATGAATACGGCAGAGGCATCCAGGTCTGGGAAATGCACATCATCCCGACCATCGATTACTCCTACAACTGGGACAATAACATTTTCCTCGAAGAAGGCGGCCGCCGCACCGACCAGTTTCATCGCCTGAGCGGTGGTTTGACGGGAGAGCTGCCTTTGGGCGGCGGACAGCATGTGCTGTCGTCCTCGTACCTTGGGGACGCGGAATGGTTCCAGAACCACAGCGACCAGGATCACTTCGACCAGACCTTCGGTCTTGGGGCGGAGCTAAACTTCGTTCCTTTCACTCTCGCCGTCGATGATTCGTACAGAAAAACTGTCGACCGCGCCGACACGGAATTCACCACCCGTGTCACGCGCGACGAAAATGTGGCCCGTGGACTCCTCGAAATTCCTTTTGCGTCCTTTTTCCTTGAAACGGAAGTTTATGACCTGGACGTGGACTACCGCCTTCCGGAAGACAGCGTGTTCGATCACCATGATTTCACGCTGTTCCAGCGTGTCGGTTTCGATGTAGCACCCAGCACTCAGCTTTTGGCCGAATATGGTTACAAAAGTCTTCACTACAATAAGGTCGGCGACCGTGATGGTGACGCCAATCAGGGCGCCTTGGGGCTGCGCGGTAACCTGACGGAACGTATCGTTTATCAGGTGTGGGGCGGCTTCCAATCGCGTATCTATGACGAAGCGACGCGGCCGGATTTCAGTGGGGTCATATTCCGCAGTGCCGTTCAATACGATATCTCCGACAAAAGCTTCCTGCTTCTGAAGGGCGACAGAAGCCC
>CAZTBX010000116.1:0-1599 GCA_964612035.1 uncultured Planctomycetia bacterium | reverse complement strand
GATGGCCAAGTTGCAAGGGCAAGACTCCAAGAAAATAGGAAGCCAGGTGAAAGAAATTTCTGAACGCCTTCAGAAGCTGGCGGGGGACGAGGGGCTGGACTTCCAAGACCTCTTCAAGGCCGCCATCGATGAATCTTCCACGATCCAGGACATCCGGGGACGCTCCGAGACGATCTCTCAGACCGTCGACCTCCTCGGTGCCGTGGTCCAAAAACGCCTCGGTGGTGAAGATACACCCGTCGTCGCGGTCATGCTAGAATAACCCGGTTGCTCCTCTACGCTCGCAATGACAATGAAAAGAAAGGAATATCGATGCCGCGACTGAGAACCTATGCCCTGGCGATGCTGGCGGTGTTTTTTCTTTTGGCGACGCGGGAGGCGATGGCCGCAACCATGAAAATGCGTGTCATCGTCGTCAATCCATCGAAGACCAAGACGCAACTGCAGACGGTGAAAACTTATTTCCCGAAAGAGATCACACTGAAAGACGTGAAAGACCCGGGCGGTCTCGACATCGACTACGATGAGGGGCAGGGACTTCTTTTTGCCTTCAAGGAAAACGTGGAACTGGCGCCTTCCGAGACCAAGACGTTTGAGATCGTCATGGAAGATGTTTGGAACGTCCCCGAGGAACAGCTTTCGCTTTATCGCGAAAAAACGAACCGCATCATGAAACGCCTGGAAGACACGGCTTATTTCAACCAGGCCGAGCTGCTCGCCAAGACGATCTACGGTCGTCTCGATGAGATCAAGAACACGCAGAGCGACGCCGGCGTATCCAAGCAGCAGCACATTGCTTATTACAGGGACAATCTGAAGCTGCTCGATTCCCTGAAGGCGGACCTCGACAAGCTGGAAAAGATACTCGTCACCATTGGCGGCGCGCCGAACATCGAGCTTCTCGAAAAATCTGAGCTTGAGCTCAAATCCCCTTCGGCGAAAACCACCTGGATCATCATTTTCGGCATCCTGATATTCATCGGTGTGCTCTCCGCCGCTTTTTATTTCACCTGGCTCAAGAAGGGGAGCGGCGGACCCGACGACGTATTCCGTCCGCGCCCATGACGGAACTCCAGGTGCTCATCGTAGCTCCGGACCGCGTGATGTATCAGGGCCGTTCTTCGCATGCCGTTCTGCCTGGTGAAAAAGGGGTGTTCGAAGTGCTCCCGTGCCACAAAGAGCTATTTTCGAGGCTTTACCCAGGCGTGATCGTCCTGGATGCTCAGAAATTTCCCATACGGAGGGGAGTGGTGAAGGTGGCATTGGATAAGATCACGGCCATTGTAGAGGAATAACCGTCTATGAACCGCGAAGTCGCCATCATTCTTATTTTTTCCCTGTGCGTGCTCGGGCCCTGCGCGGTGTTTGCCGCCACTGGCTATGCCAGCATTGGTGCCCTCGGCCGTAACCCCTCAGCGGCGCCTAAGATCTTCACGGCCATGCTGCTGACGCTAGTATTTGCGGCCGCCATTTCCATTGTCGGGCTTCTTGTCCTATTCCAGATCTATGCCCCGCGCGGTGGTTTCTAAACATGCTTTTTTTCTTTCTTGTGTTTCTGCAGCTGGCTCTCTTCGCGGGACTCATCCTTTTTCTCCGCGT
>CAZTBX010000115.1:0-8521 GCA_964612035.1 uncultured Planctomycetia bacterium | reverse complement strand
GTACTTGGGATCCGGGGTAACTTCCCGCCGTTCCGCGCGTCTTCGTCTCATTTATTTCTTAGCCCCTTTAGGTGCTTCCGCTTTGGGAGCCTTGGCGCCATACTTCGAGCGCGAACGCCTGCGGTCCTGGACACCCGCCGTGTCCAGTGTGCCGCGCACCACGTGATAACGCACGCCGGGAAGGTCTTTCACCCTGCCGCCGCGGATGGTCACGATCGAATGCTCCTGGAGGTTGTGTCCCACGCCGGGAATATACGCCGTCACTTCAAAACCATTCGTGAGCCGGACACGGGCGACTTTGCGCAGCGCCGAGTTCGGCTTTTTCGGCGTCTGCGTCTTGACCTGCAGGCACACACCGCGCTTCTGGGGAGAACCCGCCAGAGCCGGCGATTTCGTTTTCGCCTTGACGGCCTCTCGGCCAAATCGGATCAACTGGTTAATGGTAGGCATTAAAGGCCTTTTTTCTCTCCGCCGCTAAGGAGCTCTTCCGCGGCTTGTTTGCTGTCATTCGGCTTGTTCTTTTTAGCTTCCTCTTCAACATGGCGCACGATCTCGACGCGGCGCTGGCCGGCAAAACCGGTGCCCGCGGGGATGAGATGCCCCATGATCACGTTTTCCTTGAGTCCCAAAAGATAATCGGTCTTACCGGCAGCCGCAGCCTCGGTGAGCACACGCGTGGTCTCCTGGAAGCTCGCCGCCGAGATGAAGCTTTCGGTGCTGAGCGAGGCGCGTGTGATGCCGAGAAGTATCGGCTCGGCCTTGGCGGCCTGTTTCTTCTTGTCCAATTTTTCGTTCACTTCCTGCAGCCGGAAGCGGTCCACCTGCATACCAGCCAGGAAATCCGTGTCTCCGCCATCCATGATACGCACCTTGCGCAGCATCTGGCGCACAATGATCTCGATGTGCTTGTCGTTGATGGACACGCCCTGCAGACGATAGACTTCCTGCACTTCGTTCACGAGATATTCCTGTAGCTTGCGTTCGCCGCTGATCCTCAAAATGTCCTGAGGAACCACCGGTCCGTCGACGAGCTGCTGGCCGGAATACACGAAGTCACCCTTGTACACGTTCAGGTGTTTGCCGTGCGAGATGAGGTATTCTTTCTTCATGCCCGTGGCGCTTTTCACGATCACGCGGCGGTGGCCTTTTTTCGGTTCGCCGAACTCCACGACGCCGTCGATCTCGGAAATGATCGCCGGGTCTTTGGGCCTTCGAGCTTCGAAAAGCTCCGCTACTCGCGGAAGACCGCCGGTGATGTCCTTGGTCTTCATGATCTTTCTCGGCGTCTTAGCGATCAGGTCACCCGCATGCATTTTTTGGCCATCGTCCGCGAGAATGTGCGCTCCGGATGGGATCGGGTAGATCGCCACCACGTCTTTTTTGGGGTCGAGGATGAGGATCTGCGGATGGTGTTCGCCACGATATTCCGTGATCACACGCTCGATATTGCCGGTCGCCTGATCGGTCTGCTTGTGCATCGTGACTTCTTCGATGATGTCTTCGTAGCGGACACTTCCTTCGACTTCGGTGAAAATGGACGAGGAGTAAGCGTCCCAATCGACGAAGATCAGACCCTTTTGGATCTTGCCGCCGTCAGCCACCTTTAAATAGCTGCCGTGCGGGACCGCGTGGCGCTCGAGCTCGCGGCTGTTAGCGTCATGGATGGACACCTGGCCGTTGCGGTTAAGCACGACGAAAGAGCCATTTTTTAGCTCGACGGTTTTCAGGTTGTGGTATTTCAGCAAACCGGCGTTCTTCGCCTTGATGGATGACTCGGCCACGGTACGGCTAGCGGTACCGCCGATATGGAAGGTCCTCATCGTCAACTGCGTGCCCGGCTCGCCGATGGACTGGGCCGCGATGATGCCCACCGCTTCGCCGAGCTCGACGAGGCGGCCGCTGGCGAGATTGCGGCCATAGCACTTGGCGCACACGCCGCGCTTGGACTCGCAGGTCAACACCGAACGGATCTTGATCTTATCGACGCCGGTCTCTTCGACCAGCTTGGCCATTTCTTCGGTGATCTCCTGGCTGGCTTCGACAATGGTCTTGTCAGTCACGACATCGACGATGTTGTCGAGCGCCACACGGCCGATGATCCTCTCACGCAGCGCGACCACGATCTCATCCCCTTCAACAATGGCCTCGATGAAAATGCCTTTCACGGTGCCGCAGTCTTCCTGATTGATGATGACGTCCTGTGCCACGTCGACGAGACGGCGCGTAAGGTAGCCGGAGTCCGCGGTCTTGAGCGCGGTATCGGCGAGACCTTTTCTGGCGCCGTGCGTGGAAATGAAGTATTCCAACATCGTGAGGCCTTCGCGGAAATTGGCTTTGATCGGACTCTCGATGATCTCGCCCGAAGGCTTGGCCATTAGACCTCTCATACCCGCCAGCTGACGGATCTGCTGCTTGGAACCACGGGCGCCGGAGTCGGCCATCATGAAAATAGGGTTGAACACGTCGAGTTCGGCGAACACGCTGTCAGCCACTTCGTCGGTGGTCTGCGTCCAGATGTCGATGATGTTGTTGTAGCGCTCACCTTCGGTGATGACGCCACGGCGATACTGTTCTTCGATCTTGCTCACTTTCTCATGAGCCTTTTCGATGAGCTGGCCTTTTTTGCTCGGGATGCGTATGTCGTCGAGCGAGATCGAGATACCGGCGAGCGTCGCATGCTCGAAACCCAGGTCTTTCAGGTCATCGAGAAGTTGGATGGTGCGGTGATGGCCGGCGACTTTGTACGCGTCGGCGATGACACCGTTCAGTTTGGATTTCGTGAGAAGGCCGTTGAAAAACGCCACGTTCTCTGGAAGCACCTGATTGAAGATCACGCGTCCCACCGTGGTCTCGATCATCTCCCCTTTTACGCGGACCTTGATCTTGGCGTGCAGATGCACTTCCCTGTCGGAATGCGCGATGACGACTTCCTCGGGGTTTGAGAACACGAGGCCTTCGCCTTTGGCGCCCGGCCTTTCCTTCGAAAGGTAATAGCAGCCGAGCACGATGTCTTGGCTCGGCGTCGCCACGGGGCGGCCGTCGGACGGAGAGAAAATGTTATTGATGGAAAGAAGCAGGATGCGGCATTCGATCTGTGCTTCTAGAGAAAGAGGCACGTGCACGGCCATCTGATCCCCGTCGAAATCGGCGTTGAAAGCCGCGCAAACGAGCGGATGTATCCTCAGCGCCTTGCCTTCGACGAGCACGGGTTCGAACGCCTGGATGCCTAGACGATGAAGTGTCGGGGCGCGGTTCAACATCACCGGATGGTTCTTGATCACTTCTTCGAGAATGTCCCAGACTTCCAGTCTTTCTTTTTCCACCATGCGCTTTGCGCTCTTGATGGTGTGAACGAAACCGCGCTCGCGGAGTTTTTTAATGATGAAAGGCTCGAAAAGCTCCAGCGCCATTTTCTTCGGAAGACCACATTGGTGAAGCTTGAGTTCGGGACCAACCACGTTGACCGCGGGGCCGGAATAATCGTCTCTCTTACCGCGAAGGTTCTGAAGGAAACGGCCCTGCTTGCCTTTCAACATGTCGCTCAAGCTTTTCAGGGGACGGTTGCCGGAACCGAGCACCGGGCGGCCGTGACGACCGTTGTCGAACAAGGCATCCACGGCTTCCTGTAGCATGCGTTTTTCGTTGCGAATGATAACGTCGGGCGCGCGGAGGCCGAGAAGTTTCTTCAGACGGTTGTTGCGGTTGATGACGCGGCGATATAGGTCGTTCAGATCGCTGGTGGCGAAGCGGCCGCCGTCCAGAGGAACGAGAGGACGCAAGTCAGGCGGAATGACGGGAACGACCTCGAGGATCATCCACTCGATCTGATTGGCCGATTTCCGGAACGCCTCGACAATGCGGAGGCTCTTGATGATCTTTTTCTGCGTCGCTTCGCTTTTCGCCTTTTTCAGCTCGGCGTGCAGTTTCGTATCGAGCTTGTTGACGTCCACTTCGCGCAGGAGATCGCGGATGGCTTCGGCGCCCATCTTGGCGACGAACTTCTGGCCATAGTTCTCGACCATCATTTGGTATTTCTCTTCGGACAGGAGGTCGCCCTTTTTCAGCGGCGTGTCGCCTGCGTCGATAACGATGTATTCTTCGTAATAAAGGATGCGTTCGAGTTCACGGAGATTCAGTTGGAGGAGGGCACCGATGCGGGAAGGGACTGCCTTGAAAAACCAGATATGCGACACGGGCGTCGCAAGCTCAATGTGCCCCATTCGTTCACGGCGCACCTTGGACAGCGTGACTTCCACGCCGCAGCGGTCGCAGACGATGCCTTTGTGCTTGATCCGTTTGTATTTTCCGCAATTGCATTCCCAGTCGCGTGTAGGCCCGAATATCTTTTCGCAGAACAGGCCGTCTTTTTCCGGCTTGAAAGTGCGGTAGTTGATGGTCTCCGGCTTTTTCACTTCTCCCTTGGACCAGGCGCGGATCACTTCCGGTGATGCGATGCGAATGGAAACGGCGTCGAAATTGGGCGCCACGTATTCGGGGCGGTTGCCGTTGTAATTATTTTCGTTCATGCTCAAGCCTCCGGAGAAGAATCGGTGATCGGGTCCACCAAGGCCTCTATTCCTTCGGGTTTCTTGATCGTCCTGGCGTCCAAAGCCAGCGACTGAAGTTCTTTCAAAAGCACGTTGAAGGATTCGAGCGTATCGGCCTGAAGGGAGTTTTCGCCCTTCACGATCGATTCGTACATGCGCGTGCGGCCCTGCACGTCGTCGCTTTTCACGGTCAAAAGCTCCTGAAGCGTATAGGCGGCGCCATAGGCTTCGAGTGCCCACACTTCCATTTCGCCGAAGCGCTGACCGCCGAACTGTGCCTTGCCGCCGAGCGGCTGCTGAGTCACGAGAGAATAAGGCCCGATGGAGCGGGCGTGAATTTTATCGTCCACCATGTGCGCGAGCTTCAGCATATAGATGTAACCCACGGTGACTTGCTGTTCAAAGCGTTCGCCGCTGCGGCCGTCGCGAAGCGTGACCTTGCCCGTTTCGGGGATGCCGGCCTTTTTCATGTGCTGTTTGATCTCGGTTTCGGTGGCACCGTCGAACACGGGAGTCGCGATCTGCATGCCAAGAACCTTTGCCGCCCAACCGAGATGCGTTTCGAGGATCTGCCCCACGTTCATGCGCGAAGGCACGCCGAGCGGATTGAGCACGATATCGACGGGAGTGCCGTCGCTCAAAAAAGGCATGTCCTCTTCGTGCATGATCTTGGCGACGATGCCTTTGTTGCCATGGCGGCCGGCCATCTTGTCGCCGACGGAGATCTTTCTCTTGCTGGCCACGAGCACTTTCACGCGCTTCAAAACCCCCGGAGGAAGTTCATCACCGCGCTTGATCTTATCGATCTCGCGGTCCTCTTCGTAACCGAGCTCGTCGATCTGGTCGTCGAGAAGACGACACACCCTCTTCACGGCGTCCTCGGCTTCGTCGTCACCGTCCAACTTGATGCTCTCGACGTCCGCGCGGCCGATCTTCGTCAGATCGGATTTCTTCACGCTCTTGCCTTTGGCCACCAGCACGGCGCCGGTTTCACTGTCAACGAGGCTTGCGGCGAGCTTTTTATTCTCGAGCATGGAGACGAGCTTCTGTGCCTTGTCTTTTTCGATGCGGCGTATCTGCTCTTCGTAGACCTTCTTCACTTCTTCGACATCTTTCAATTCCTTGGCCTTGGCTTCTTTGGTTTTCACGATCTGGCCTTTGCGCGAAAACACCTTGGTCTCGATCACGATGCCTTCGACGCCGGGCGGGACCGTCAGGGATGCGTCACGCACATCACCGGCTTTTTCGCCGAATATCGCGCGCAAAAGTTTTTCCTCGGGGGAAAGTTCCGTCTCTGACTTCGGCGTCACTTTTCCGGCCAAGATGTCCCCAGGCATCACTTCGGCGCCGATGCGAATGACACCGTCTTCGCCGAGGTCTTTCAGGGCCTCTTCGCCGACATTCGGAATGTCACGGGTGATCTCTTCTTTGCCAAGGCGGGTGTCACGGGATTCGATCTCAAATTCTTCGATGTGGATGGAGGTGTAAACGTCGTCTTTCACGAGGCGCTCACTGAGGAGAATGGCATCCTCGAAGTTGTATCCGCGCCAAGGCATGAACGCGACGAGCACGTTGCGGCCGAGTGCCAACTCGCCGTCTTTCGTCGCGGCGCCATCGGCGATAACCTGGCCCTCTTTGATCTTATCGTCCACTTCGACGATCGGGCGCTGGTTGATGCAGGTGCTAGCGTTGGAGCGGCGGAATTTCCGGAGCGGGTACTTCACACCGCTCACGACGATCTCATCCCCCTGAATGCTGGTGACTTTCCCGGCCTCTTTGGCGACCACGACGGCACCGGAGTCCTTGGCCGTGCGGTATTCCATGCCGGTGCCGACCAACGGCGCCTCGGTTTCCATGAGCGGTACGGCTTGGCGCTGCATGTTGGAACCCATGAGCGCGCGATTGGCGTCGTCATGTTCGAGGAATGGGATCAATCCGGCCGCGATACTGACGAGCTGCTTCGGCGAAACGTCCATGTAATGGATGTCTTTCGGGCTCACAAATGGAAAATCACCTTTCTGGCGGCAGGAAACTTTGGAATCCTGGAAATAACCGTTCTTATCGAGCTTCGCGTTGGCCTGGGCGATGATGAACTGGTCTTCGAGGTCGGCGGAGAGATGCTCGATCTTTTCCGTCACACGGCCGTTCTCGACCTTGCGATAAGGCGTCTCAATGAAACCGAATTCGTTCACGCGGGCATGCGTGCTGAGAGAGGCGATGAGACCGATGTTCGGACCTTCAGGGGTCTCGATCGGGCAGATGCGTCCGTAATGCGAGTGATGCACGTCGCGTACTTCAAAACCGGCCCGCTCACGGGAGAGACCTCCGGGTCCCAGGGCGCTGAGACGGCGCTTGTGCGTCATCTCGGCCAAAGGATTGGTCTGGTCCATGAACTGCGAAAGCTGGCTGCGTCCGAAAAAGTCACGGATGACGCTCGAGATCAGCTTCGAATTGATGAGGTTGTGCGGCATCATGTTCTCGAGGTCATAGATGCTCATTCTTTCCTTGGCGGAACGCTCCAGACGCGCGAGGCCAATGCGGAACTGACCCTGCAGAAGTTCGTTCACGGTGCGCACGCGGCGATTCCCCAAGTGGTCGATGTCGTCGGTATCCCCATCGCCGTTCTTGATCGCCACGAGGCGTTTCATGATGGCGATCAGCGTGTTCGCGTTCAGCGTACGCTCTTCAATATCGGCTTTCATGCCAAGCTTGCGGTTCAGCACGAAACGGCCGACAGCGCCGAGGTCGTAACGGCGGTTGTCAAAAAAGGTCTTCTGCACCATGGTCTTGGCGCTTTCCGCAGTCGGTGGATCGCCGGGGCGGAGCTTCCTATAAATGTCAATGTAGGCGTCTTCGCTGGACTTCGTGTGGTCTTTTTTCAGCGTGGCGACGATCTCGGGCGCCTGCGTTCTCGTGATCGTGATGGACTTGATGCCCTCGGCGGACATCTTGGAGATCAGTTCGCGCGTGAGAGCCGCCCCTTGTTCAGCGATGACTTGGCCGGTGTCGGGATGCTTCACGGCCTGCGCCAGCGTGTGACCGATGAGATTCTTAGGGTTGTAGCGATTGATGGACTCGATCTTTTCCATGCCGCAGAACGCCTTGATGATGTCGTTGTCGGTCTCGTAACCGAAAACGCGCAGCAGGGTGGTGGCCAGCAGTTTCTTTTTGCGATCGATGTAGGCGTTCAGCGTGTCGTTGATGTCGAATTCGAATTCGAGCCACACGCCGCGATGCGGGATGATGCGCGCGGAATAAAGCACTTTGCCGTTCGGGTGAAGCGTCTTTTCAAAAGACACGCCCGGCGAGCGGTGCAATTGGCTCACGATGACGCGCTCGTCGCCGTTGACCACGAAAGTGCCGGTCTCGGTCATGAGCGGGAGGTCGCCCATGTAGATCTCCTGCTCCTTGGTCTCCTTCGCGCTTTTCAGGCGGGCCTTGATCTTCAAGGGCGCCGAATAGGTCATGCTCTTTTTGAAACATTCCTCGAGGGTATACTTCGGATTACCCAGGGAGTAAGAGACGAACTCGAGCTTATGCGCGCCATCATGGCTTTCAATGGGAAAAACTTCCTGAAACACTTCCTGCAGACCCATGTTCTTGCGGCGGCTTTTGGGCACACCCAGCTGGAGAAAGTCCTCAAAGGACTTCGTCTGCAGTTCTACGAGATGAGGCATCTCGCATATTTCAGGGATTTTTCCAAAATTGTACCGTTTTCCCATTCGCTAGTGTCCTTTTTGCAATCTGTTTTCTTCGCTCGTCATTGCGAGCGAAGCGAAGCAATCTCTGCTAAAATCAGATCCTTCGGCGCAAAAAGCGCCTCAGGATGAGTTTTACTTGAGCTCGACCTGAGCACCGGCCGCTTCCAAAGCCTTCTTGATCGTCTCGGCTTCTTTGACCGGGACGTTTTCCTTGATCGGCTTCGGAGCCGCATCCACGAGATCCTTGGCTTCTTTGAGTCCGAGCGTCGTGAT
>CAZTBX010000114.1:0-20453 GCA_964612035.1 uncultured Planctomycetia bacterium | reverse complement strand
TCCCCGCCGGCGCAAACTCCATCGGTGTCTTGGGAGCCAATAGCGGAGTAGACATCGGAGACGTCACCGTAAACAACGCCGCAGGTGCGGCAGCCGTCAACATCCAGGACGGCGGGAACTCCATCACCGTAGACGGTACCGTCACCGCCAATGCCGGTTCCGGGACCTTCCTTGTCGACACGGAACTTCCAGCTGCTGCGGCTTTAGCGGATGGTGCCAGTGCGACTCCCACAACCCCAACGGCCGGCACGGTTCCTTTACTCATGAACGCCTCAACCGTGGACAGACAGCGAGCGGTTGTAAACAGCCTCGATTCCACCGGCACAGGGATAGCCGCCGCAGGGATTATAGGGCAGTTGGATGACACCGCCACCTCCGCCGTCACGGAAAATCAGTTCGCTGCTGTCCGCGTATCATCTCGCAGGGCTTTACTGGTAGAGGGGGTAGCCAGTGGCACAGCCCAACCAGTAGACTCAGAACTTCCCGCAGCCGTCGCTCTTGCCGATGCAGCGAGCGCTACTCCGACCACAGCCACAGCCGGAGCTGTTCCTTTACTCATGAACGCCACCACCGTGGACCGTCAAAGAGCGGTCGTGAATGCCCTAGACTCCACCGGCACCGGCATCGCCGCCGCAGGTATTGTGGGGCAATTGGATGAAACCTCAACCTCTGCCGTCACAGAAAATCAGTTCGCTACTGTCCGCATCACGAGTAAGCGCACGCTTTTAGTCGACGTTGGGGAGGCGCGGGCTTCCACTCTTTGGGTCACGGGAACCGCGGCCGTAAATACCGCACTGACTGTTACGCTGCCAGCGGTTGCCGGGCAGTTCCACTATATAACCGCTATTCAGATACAAAAACTATACTCAGTAGTTGGGGTTGCCGCGGGTGCGGGTGTAATTATTACAACAACAAACCTAGTAGGCACACCTGCGTTTACTACCGAGCAATTAGCAAGTGCAGCCGGTACCTGTACAACCGTTGTAAACTTCGCACCGACTACTCCAATTAAGTCTAGCGTGGTGAATACGGCAACAACCATTGTCTGTCCAGCGCAGCTTCAGACTATTTGGAGAGTTAACGTGATTTATTTCACTGCGCCTTAATGGAACAACTTCCGTGAAGGAACACCCCCTGTACAAGCAAACCGTATCAATCTCGCTTCTCCTATGTTTTTTTTGTTCGGAGATAGGATACGCCGCAGGCATCACTATCGGCGCGGGGGCTTCGGTCACACAGAGCGGCGCCGCCAAGATCAGCACCAACGGTGATTGGGACAATAACGGCACATTCAACGCCGGAGCCGGCACCGTCGAGCTGAACGGCGCTTCTTCCACGACCCTCGAAGCTGGTGTCTCTTCCTTTAATAACCTCGTTCTCAATAAAACCGACGCGGCCGATGCCAACGACAACTTGACTGTCCAGACCGATAATCTTTCGGTCACAGGCGCATTGACTGTGACAGACGGCGAACTTATCCAAGGTTTGACGAATATAACACTGGCTGGGCTCACCGTGGCCGCCGCCGGCAAGTACTCCAATAGCAGTACCGGCGATCTGACCATGAGCGGGGCAGTGTCGAGCGCCGGAACTATTGCTTTTGACGCCAATGGCGGAGGAGCCGGAAGCGCCGATGACATTCTTATCCGGAGCTCTGTCTTAGGCACACAGCGCAATTGGCAAGGCGCTGGCACTTTTTCCATGACGGACGTGGATGTAAAGGACCAAACCGCACTCGGGGGCACTCCTGCCGCTATCACGGTTAGCTCTGGAACCAACTCAGGCAATAACATCAACTGGCTTTTCGGCGCTGTCACGATCAGCGGCACCGCGTATAGCAGCAAGACCGAAGCCGCGACACTCAACCTGAAAAATCTGACCATCGTTCAGTTTCGCGGCGGTATTACGACGACCTACACCACCACAACAGGTGTTGCCGGCACTTTTAGCGTGACGATGACGGACGCGCAAAGCGGTGACCCCATGGTTGTTTTTTTAAATGATGAGGCCGAGGAAGGGAACCTTGTCTACATTTCAGATGGACTCAACGTAACGAATCTGAAGCTTTATCAAAATGAAGTGGCGTTGAGAAATGATTCCGGCACGGGTGTCACAAATACAAACCTCGCGAATATCGACAACGGCGATGACGATATCAAATACAACGTTGCGGCGGGCACCGCGACGTTCGAGAGCGCATTTGAGCTCTTTATTTTCACGGGTTCGACGTATGCGCCAGGAGGAAACGCGGTTTTTCAAGACATCGACCTAAACGGTACCTTCACCATGGGTGCGAACAGCATCACTTGCTCGGGGGTGTGGGACGCGACCGGCGGCGCCTATTCTTCCACCGGCACCGTGACCTTCACCGCCACGGCCGCTAAGAGCCTCACCTCTAATGGGGACAGCGCGCTCGCGTCGTTCAACCATGTCGTATTCAACGGATTGCTTGGCCAGTGGAATCTCCAGGACAACCTGGATGTGGACGGCAATCTCACGATGACGAATGGCACGCTGAACGCGAACGGCCTGAACATCAATAGCGCGGGGAATTGGACGAACAACGCGACGTTCACCTCAGGCGCGGGCACTGTGTTCTTCGACGGTGCTTCGACGCAGGTCCTGACTTCGACGGGAACCGGCACTGCCGCGGACGACACCGGCATCGATTTCAACAACCTCACGGTCTCGGGAGCCACACTTCAGCTGGCCTCGGGCAGCGAGCTGGAGGTTGACGGCACGCTGACCGTGAACGCCGCGAAGACCCTCGATCTGAACGCCGCGACGCTAGACCTGAACGGCACGCTGCAGAACCTCGGCGTGGTGGCTCTCGAGGGCAGCGAGACGCTGGCGTTCGGTGCCTGGGACACGGACTCTGGCACGACGCGCTTCACCGGTGACACCGTCACCATCCCCGCCGCTTTCACCGCATTTTTCAACCTCGACATCGACGAGATCGTCGACGGACAGACCTACACGCTTCCGGACAATGCGATCACCGTGAACGGCGTCCTATCCGTGACGGACGGCATCCTCGCGTTTGACGACGACAAATCCCTCGCGCTGAACGATAACGGCTCGACCGGCACGGCGCTGTCGCTAGCCGTCGCCGGCACGCTGACAAACTCAGGCACCGGAGACCTCACTCTTCGTGCCGGTGTCTCCAACGCCGGAACGATCACTTTCAATTCAAGCGACGATGCCGGGAACGGGATCTCCATTTTATCCAATTCGAGTCCGACACAGAGGAATTGGCAGGGTGCAGGGACTTTCAATATGACGGATGTCACGGTGAAAGATCAGACGGCCATTGGCGGCGCGCCTGCCTCTATCACGGCTATTTCGTCCACCAATAATGGAAATAACGTGAACTGGCTTTTTGCCGGAGGCGTGCTTTCTACGGTTTCTGTCACGCCGGCCTCGCTGGTTTCTGGCAGCACAAGCAACAACACGGTTGTTTTCACGACCACGAGCGCTATTCCTTCCAATGGAAAGATCCGCGTCACTTTTCCGGCTGGTTTTAACGTAGCCGGTGTCACGACGGCTACTTCGACAAGCGACCTGGACGGCACGCTGACCGTCACCGTTTCGGGTCAGGATGTCACGATCACGCGTTCCGGTGGGACGAATTTCTCCGCCGGCGGCACCGTGGATGATCTCGTGATCCCGGGGGTCGTGAACCCCGCGGCTCCCGGTCTTACGGGGACTTTTGCCGTGGCGACACTGGACGCATCCAGCACTATCATTGACTCCGGCACGGGCTCAGGTGTCACGATCGTGGTGGGCGGCACGGCCTCCACCGCAAAACTCATCAATTCTCTAGGTGTCGTAACTCCAACGTTTACATTGGGTTCCGTCACGACTGGAAAGGTCTACGCGAGCATTACCGACAGTGATGAAAATACGAACGCCGCCGTGGCCGAAACAGTATCCGTCACCATGCAAAGTGCCGCGACAGGAGACCAAGAGACGCTGGTGCTCGCCGAAACAGGCGTGAACACCGGCATCTTCACGAACCAAGCAACCGGCCTGGTCTTCGACGCTGACGACATCGCGCTTTTGGGAAATGGGACTCTTGAAACACGCGACGCGGACACAGTGACTCTCAGTTACACGGACAATGATGACGCAAGTGATACCTCCTCCGCCACTGCCGTGGTCAAGGCATCGGAAGAGCTTATCATCGCCACACTCGTGGCCGCTCCGGAAAATATCCGACTGGGTGAGATCGTGACCTTCACCGGGACCATCCAAAATCTCACTTCAGAGTCATTGGACAATTTTAGAATAATCACCAAACTGCCGTTAGGGCTCATTTTTCAGCCGGGCACCGCCAGAGTGAGTTCTCAGAGCGTCTCTTCCGAGGTATCTTCTAATCTCGTGACTATTCCGAATCTAGACCCTCTTTTAGCGGGCGCAACCCGAACGTTTGCCTTCACGGCTATTGCCGGTACCGCGACGCAACCCGGGTCTTATCCGGTGCAACTGCATGCGCAATTCAATCCGATCATCTCCAACACGGCTCAGGTCACGCTCATGATCAGACCGGATCCGATCTTCCATGTAGGAACGCTGATCGGAAAAGTTTTTTGGGATATCAATAAAAACGGCGCCCAGGACGACGGGGAGATCGGCATTCCCAATGCCGTGATCGCCACCGAGCAGGGCTATGTGATCACGACGGATCAGTACGGCCGCTATCATATTCCCGATTTTCTGTCAGGCCGTCACATGATCAAGATCGATCGGGGCAGTTTACCGGAGGGCAGCCGATTGACGACTCCCGAGGCCGTGGTGCTCCCACAAACCGACGGAATGATGTCCAAAGTGAATTTTGGCGTTATCGTTCCCGAAAAATATGCGGCGCAATACGACCAGGAACGCGAGTCGGACGTGACGCTCCTTTTGCGCAAAGACACGCAGAGTCCCAAAAAATCCTTTGCGCTGGAATTTCACGATATCCGGCCCGCAAAAGACCTGAAGACAAAGAAGGACAAGAGACTGCTTGAACAGATCCAAGGCGGGCAGTACCACACTGAAAGTGCCGGGAAACCTCCGGTGCTTCCTTTCCGCCTCAACATGAACTATGCGAAATTCGTGAAAAGCTGGAGCTTCGAGCTCAGCCGGTATGAGCTGTCCGATGAGCCTGATCTCTTTTCAAAAGACCTCAAGAAAAGGAAGCGAGAAGTTCTCGAGATCGCCAAAGAACAGGGCGAGCCGACCTCCGCGGCTTTTCGCTACCAATGGGATCTACCGCTTACCGAGAGCGATGAAAAGATCCATTATGAGATCCGTGTCACGCTCCAGGACGCCAACGGCCGTCAGGATATCGCGGTGTATGACCTGGTCCCCCGAGTGACGATGGACGCGATCGAATGGGGTTTGCAGCAGGCGGAGTGGAAAGACGGCATCCCGGTGAAAGGCACGTCCGTGCTGATGGACGGGAAAACACACGCCAACAAGATCGTATCGGTTTACGGAAAAGAGGATCTTACAGGGTCCGACGGCAGTTTCCAGAGCCAGATCATTTTGCCGGAAGGGGAACAGGACGTTCAGGTCCTGTTGTATCTAGACGCCAATAAAAAGCCGGTGAAGGTCGTGCGCCATGTGGATCTGAGAGATCATTATCTTTTCTGGGTGGGTTTCGGCGAATCGGAATGGGGCAAGCTCAATCTCAGAGGAAACGTTCTGTCCGTGACGGCGAAAGACAAGTCACGCTTTGAGGGCAAGTGGTACAACGACAATCGCGTGGCTTATTATCTGAAAGGAAAGATCAAGGGGAAGTACCTGATCACCGCGAGTCTTGACACTCAGCGCGAGAAACGCGACCTGTTCAGGAATCTTGAGCCCGAGGATTACTACGCGGTGTATGGGGATAATTCTCACGTGAGCGCCGACGCCAATGACACGCAAGACCGGTATTTTTTGCTGTTGGAAGTTGACAAATCGTATTTGAAATACGGGAATTTTGACACGGGTTTTACCGGGACTGAGCTCAGTGATTTTAACCGTACTTTGCATGGGGGCAAGTTCCATTATGAGACGCTTTCCGCGGCGCCGGATGGAAAGCCGGTGTTGGTCTTGACTCTTTTCACCGCCAAGGCGCGCCAGATCGCGGCGTACAACGAATTCAAATCAACCGGCGGAAGTCTTTATTACCTGAAACACAAGGACGTGATCCGAGGGTCGGAAAAAATAAAAGTAGTCGTGCGTGACAAAGTGAGCGGGATCTCCTTGAGTGAAAAGGCGCTGGCAAATGGGCGGGACTATGCGATCGATTACGAGGAAGGCCACATCCGGCTTTACCGGCCGGAGACGACGGTCACGCTTGAAAGCGACTCGATCCTCTCGACGCAGCTTTTGCCGGGCAATCCTCAACACCTGGTCGTGGAGTACGAATATGAAGCCAGAGACTTTGTGGGGGACAGAAGCCAGGGGTTTCGCGCGACACACTCCTTTTTGGACGATCGCGTACGCCTGGGAGGGACCTATGTGGAAGAAGAGAGGTCGCTCAAACGGTTCACGCTGGAAGGCCTGGACGCGAGCTTCCATCTGCCTTTGCAGACAAATATCACGGTGGAGGGCGCTGACTCTTCTTTGCAGGCAACAAGCGAATTTGTCTCCAATAACGGCGGGTTGACGTTCACAGAGATCCAGCACACATTGAACGACGGCTCAGGCCAAGCATTCACGAGTGCGATCGAGACCAGCCCCTGGTCAGGGGTTAAGATAGCCGCCTATTATCGGACACTGGATCCCGGTTTTTCGTCCAGCGGCACCGTGAACGAGGCCGGATCCAAAAGACAAGGCGTCAGTTTTGAACAGGCGCTGGGCCGTTTTGGCAGCGTGGCCCTGAAGCACGAGTCGGAGAAACTTTTACAGGGGGCGAATCCCGCCTCTCAATTGCCAGACCCAACGGCGGGCAATGAGCAAGTGACGGATTCCGCTCAGTATAAACTTCAAGGAAACCGGTGGGAGGCGATCGCCGAGTACAAAAATGCCCAGCAGCAGGACAAGACCGAGAAATTAGCCGGACTCGAGGGCCGCTATGATCTGAACGCGAAGACAAAGGTGTCGCTCACGGGTCAGAAAAGTCTCGGCTCAACGCCCAATGATCAGGTCCGGGCGGGCCTTGTCCATAAGATCACCGAGAATTTTTCCTTTATGATGACCCAAGCTTTTGGAACGGCAGGCCTCGGGTCTCTGTTCGGCTTGCAAAGCAACCTGCTAGGACAAAATCACGATATTTCAAAAGGCTTTGGTTCTTTGAAAGAGGATAAGCAGAAGGCCGAGGCGGACACGGAGATCGGATTTTCGAAAAAGATCTCAAAAGACACTGAGGTGAAGTTTGGTGAAAAAGTCGGCGGAAAGAAAGCGCGGGTGATGCATCTGACGCGCACCGCCGAAGATGGCCGTGTGCTGGAAATGGTCCGCGAGACAAGCGAGGACTCTGAGACCTCGTCATATTCTGAAACAGAGCAGATCACGCCTGAGATCAGCAAGTACAGTCAATCCTCCGTGACAGAAGATAAGCGGACTCGCGCAAAAACCGAGACAGAGACCCGTGGTTTTAAGATGGATCTCTGGAACGGGAGAGGCAGTCTTTATCAAGAGGATCATTCGAGCCGCAGCCAGGAGAGCTCGCGCGAAGGCTCGAAGAAGGGTGTAGAGATCCCCGTCGGGGAGTACGGCCGGGTGGACGCTTCTTATGAGAGCAACGGCGAGGTGACCGGTAATACGAAGAAAAATACCCATACGGGGAAGATCGCGTATGATTATTTTGAATATGACCGGCTGCGATTTCACGATGACTGGGAACTGAATTTCGCGGACGAGGCCCAAGACACGCTCCGACTCGTATCCACCGGCAAGGGAGAATGGTTCTTGAACCCGGAATGGACGGTTCTCGGTCGCTACGAATGGAGCTCGACAGAAAACCAGACGCTTAAAACCAAAGTGGCGTTTTTTTCCGAGCTTCAGACAGGTTTCGCCTATCGGCCGATCGACAATGATAAGCTGAACATGTTCGGTGAATGGAAATTCTTGCAAGATGAAGCGCCGACGGGGCAATTTGACAAAGACTCCGAGGAGTATTCGCGCCGTCAGATCTTGAGAGGGGAGGTCGCTTATGATCTGTTCCCGAGAGTGACATTTTCTGAAAAATTGGCAATTCGTCACGTGGAGTCCGCCATAAAAGGAGCCGGCGTACTCGACTCGCTGTCCTATTTGGCTGGACAACGCATCAATTACCATGTCACGGACCGCTTCGATATCATCGGTGAGTACAGGCTGCTTGGCCAGGGCTTGGCCAAAGATGCCACCAGCGCCATGCTCTTGGAAGGGACCTATCGCCTGACAGATGCCCTCCGCGTATCCGTCGGCTACAACGCGGCCAAGTATGATTCCCAATTGTCAGCGGATCTCAACGTGGAAACCAGCGGACTTTATGTGAGGTTGTTTTATGACGCACTCGAAGAGGTGCGTGGGATCATGCGCAAGAAGCGCGAGAAGGCGGGGACCGTGGCTCAACGCCTTGAAAAAGAATTGGAGCGTGTGCATAGCATTCCTGGACGCGAAAAGGACATCCAAGAGATGAAGTCGCGCCTGGTGTATGCGCACGAGCTTATGGAAAAGCAGTTGTATGTCGAGGCGATCGAAGTCCTTCAGCAAGGGTTGCAAAAAGCGGTGTCGGCCCGTCTATACGTTGACCGCGCGCACAAACGAAAAGCCCAATTTGATTTTTATTTCAGCCAAGGGAAACTGCTGTATGATAACGAACTTTATGACCTGGCTTTTAGGAATTTGGAAAAGGCCTATCGGATCAACGCGTTTCATGAGGGCCTGCTGGATTTGATGTCGAAAACGCGGTCTGAAATATTGCGGTTGCTGCGTATCAAGCGCCGTATCCGAAATGAGCAGATACAGGAGTTTGAAAAACTTAAGGAAATTCAGGAACCCGGAGAACTTATTTATAGGACCATTCATATGCATTACGTCACGGGTATGAAATACTTTAAGGAAGGTATTTATGAGGCGGCGATCAAAGAATGGGAAGAGGGACTTGAGCTCGCAAAGAAAGTACAAGGGGACAGGGCTATCATGACGGCAGAAAGAAAAGGGCTCCTGCGACAGTTGCGGCAGGTCCATCAAAAAGCCAAAAAGTATTATGATACGGCCGAATACGGGAAGGCGAGGGAGGAGGTCAGACAAGCCCTTGAATTGTTGCGTGAGATTCGTTAATTGCGTGCGGGCGAGGGGCCCGCTCAATAAGATCTGCCTGATCGGGCTGTTTTTATTGGCCACAGCGCCTGTTTTTGCCGCCGAAGCCATATTTTCTCAAGAAAGTGAGGTCAAAGCTTATCTTGAAAGGGGCAAACAATTTTATAATCAGAAAGATTTCCAGAGTGCGATCAAGACCTGGAGCAAGGTATTGGATAAGGACCCCTTCAATGAGGAGGCGCTCGATCTGATCGATGACGCAAAGTTCCAGGCGGATTATCAGATAGCGGTGCTGGACAAGTTGAGCAAGGAAGAGCGTTTAAAAACGCCCTATGCCGCTGAATTGGCGAAAATGGCCGATGAGATGGTCAAGCTCCTAGCGGATGCGGAATCCAAAATGAGCCATGGCAAGAAAGCCGGCCCGTCCACGGTGACTGATAAGGAGGTCTTACGCGTCACGCAAGAAAGACAGGCTAATATCAAACAAGGTTTTTTAAGAGGTTTGGATCTATTCAACGAAGGGAATTATGAAAGCGCGTTTCAGGAGTGGAACACGGTTTTGTCGATCTTGCCTAAGGAACATCTGATCGTTCAAAGGATCGAAGAACTGAAGGCACATGTTGCTGAAAATTCAAAAAAGATCGCTCAGGAGACCGATCACTTGGCCAATAAAGCGGCCAATCAGGAGAAACGTCTGGTGGCTGAACTATTGAGCAGCTCTGAATCGAAGGATCCTGCGAGATCAAAAAAATCCCGCACCCCTATCTTCCTCATTCTTGCGGCCCTGCTTGGCATGGTCCTCGGTTACCTGAAACTCAGGCCATGGTTTCTTCGATTATTTTTTAAACCTAAGAGAACGCTGCGGGCTGAGGCAGACATGCTAGACAGTTCGATGGCAGATTTTCAGCCTCGCAGGCTTGCTAAGTATTTGATATTGAAAAAAGAAGAGGACATTTTGAAACGATGAGCTATGTGATCTCTATCATCAATCAGAAAGGAGGCACAGCCAAAACGACCACGGCCATCCAATTGGGCGCCAGGCTTGCTTTTCTTAAGAAAAAAGTGCTGATGATCGATATGGACCCTCAATTCAATGCCACGCTCAATCTTGGAATTGACGCCTCTATGATCGAGGGTTCCCTGTATGATATTTTGGTACGCGGGAAAAAAATGAAAGACGTTATTCACGCTACCTCCATTGAAAATCTACACCTGCTCCCAAGTCGAGTTTCGCTGGCTAACATAGACCTCAACCTTGCGAACCAGGCTCGAAAACAGTTTCAATTAAGCGATGCTCTGGAGTCCGTCAAGGACCTTTATGACTTTATTTTGATCGATTGCCCGCCCTCTTTGAGCCTTCTTCCCGTCAGCGCGCTTGTGGCGTCGAAGTCCGCCATTATACCGGTGGTCGCCCAATACTTTTCTCTAGAGGGTCTCAAGCAGATCAACACTTTGATCAATTCCATTCAATTGGAACTGAATCCGAACCTTAAGATCCTCGGCATTCTTTTCTGCATGGTCGACTTCAGCCTGCGAACCACGGAGCCATCTATAGCGATGGTGAAGGACCATTTTCAAGATAAGGTCTTTAAAACTTGCATTCGCTACTGTTCCAAATTGAATGAAGCCAGTATCGTTGGCCAATCGATATTCGATTATGACGCCGAGAGCGTGGGGGCCACCGATTATGCGGCCTTTTCAAATGAGGTCATTGAAAGAGTACGCCGTAATGGTCCGTAGAGCTTTAGCAAATCCGAGCTATCATGACGAATAATCGAAATAACCATTTGGAAACGAGCCCCTTTATTTTGCTCACCCCTAAAGAGATCGAAGTGTGTAGGCTGCTTAGGGGAGGCCGCCGATCAAACGAAATAGCCTCCCTATTAAATATTTCTAATTTAACGGTGTTCACACACCGGAACCGGATCCGGAAAAAGTTGGGCATTGCCAATAAACACATCAATTTAATCTCTTATCTCTCTATTTTTGGCAATACACTGTTCAAGTCGGTGTAGTCCGAAGTCGCCCCCGGATCCAAAGCCGCTATGATATAATCGCTCACCATGCTAGACATCGCTTATCTCAGAGACAACAAGGACAAAGTCCGCCCGCTGCTGAAAAATCGCGCCCCCAAGCTCGATTTTGACACCCTGCTTGTCCTCGACGCCGATCGCCGCCAGCTCCAGAGACAGCTCGATGAGCTCCGCTCGAAGAAAAACAAGGCCAATGAAGAGATCAGCCAGTTATTGAAGAACAAGCAGGACGCCAAGGGCATTATTGCTGCTATGAAGTCTATCTCCAAAGAAATAGATGGTTTGGAAGCAAAAGTCGGTGAAAAAAGTCAGAAGTTACAAGAGCTGATGTATTTGGTCCCTAATCTACCGCATAAAAGCGTAAAAATAGGCGCTGACAGCAAGGAAAACACCCAAATCTCGTCTCATGGAGAAATTAAAAAGTTCAGTTTTAAACCTAAAGACCATATAGAGATCGGAGAAGCGCTCGGGATCTTTGATGCGGCGCGCGGCGCCAAGATCACCGGCAGTGGTTTCGTGGTTTTCGGGAAAGAGGGGGCAAGGCTTGAGCGCGCGCTTATCAACTTCATGCTGGACGAGCACACCGAGCGCAGGGGTTACACGGAATTCTCACCGCCTTTTCTCGTGAATCGCAGTTCCATGACCGGTACGGGACAGCTTCCGAAATTCGAGGAAGACATGTATCGCCTGAAAGATGATGACCTGTTTCTCGTCCCGACGGCCGAGGTGCCGGTCACGAATCTCCACAGCGGCGAAGTCCTGAAAGAGGAAGAGCTTCCGCTCAAATACACCGCGTACACGCCTTGCTTCCGCCGTGAGGCCGGGTCTTATGGCAAGGACACCAAAGGACTGGTGCGCGTGCACCAGTTCGACAAAGTGGAGCTCGTGAAGTTCGCGGCCCCGGAGACTTCTTACGACGAACACGAGTCGCTTCTGAAGGACGCGGAAAACATCCTGCGTCTTCTGGAAGTCCCTTATCGCGTCATGCTATTATGCAGCGGAGACATGGGTTTCGCCGCGGCCAAATGCTACGATATTGAAGTCTGGGCCCCGGGGCTAGGCCGCTGGCTGGAAGTGTCCTCGGTGAGTAACTTCGAAGACTTTCAGGCGCGCCGCGCCAACATCCGTTTCAAGAAAAAGGACTCGAACAAGTCCGAATTCGTTCACACGCTGAACGGTTCCGGCGTCGCGCTGCCGCGGCTTTTGATCGCGCTTCTCGAGAACCATCAGAGCGCCGACGGCTCTTTGCACATCCCCGAGCGGCTCAGACCGTATCTCGGCGGCATAGCCGTGCTGAAGAAGTAGGAGAGATGGCAGAGCGGTTTAATGCGACGGTCTTGCCCGCCTACGGCGGGTCCGCCTTTGGCGGAAAAACCGTCGTTTAGTTATGTCCTGTGCTTATATTTTGTATAGTTTTTGTACAAAAAAGTTTTATGTAGGATCAAGCAAAGAGCCTGATTCTCAATTTAGACTCAAAGCGCACAACGCTGGAAAAACTCGCTCTACGAAGTTTGGTAAGCCATGGCTTTTGGTCCATGAGGAACAATTCTCCAGCTACACCGAGGCCCGAAAAAGAGAGAATGTTTTAAAATCCGGCCAAGGCCGGGAATGGATCAAGGAGAGATGGCAGAGCGGTTTAATGCGACGGTCTTGAAAACCGTTATACCGAAAGGTATCGGAGGTTCGAATCCTCCTCTCTCCGCCAGAATTCTTTGGATGATTTTGGCGGTTGGTTTTGTGTCGACCGGTATTCCCCCAAGCGTTTTCGCAGAGACGGCCTCCAAGCCTTCTTCCGCGCAAGCCGAGAAAGGCAAGCTGGAAGTGTTGAAGGACATCTATTATTATCTGAACCAGCTGGAACCGGCGGAGATCGAAAAGGCCACCGGACTGCGTCAGGTCATTGAAAACGGCACGGCGAAATACTATTCAAAGGATTGGCTGTTGGAGGACTTGGACATCAAAGTTCTTGAAATATTGAACGGCCAACTCGAACAAGCCATGAAGCAGCACAACCTTGAAGAAGTGAGAGAATCGGAAGAACGGCGAAAAGCCCTTGAGGAAATGATGGACGCAAGGCGCCTGGCCGATGAAAACAATGACCGGTGGAGGAGTTAATGCAACCTCTTTCGGACTCTGAACTTGATTTTTTAACGAATTTTTACGCAAAGCAGGAAATTTCACGCGTTCTCGACAAACTGAAAGAAGAATACGAAGCGACACGGAAGATTTTCAGCGTTTTGCTCCTTGACGTCGATCATTTCAAGTTGTTCAACGACAAGTATGGGCACCTGCACGGGGACAAGGTGCTAGAATACTTCGCGAGTTCAGCGCGTCTCAACCTCGAAAGTGTTGATTACGCGGGGTTCCGTTTCGGAGGAGACGAGTTCCTCTTCGTTTTCCCGGGTCGGGCGGCGGATGCCACGCAGTTCCTCGCCGACCGATTGCAGAAGAACATCAAGCATCGTTCGTTCCTTCTGAAAGGCAGCCGCTTCCGTATGAGTTTCAGTGCGGGGATCGCGTCTTTTCCCAGGGACGGTAAAAGCCCGGATGAGCTTTTAGCCCACGCCGACAAAGCGCTTTATTTCGCCAAGCGTTGCGGGCGCGGACGCAGTAAACAGTTCCGCCGTATCGGTTTTGAAAGTATCTGGTTGCGCCTGCGCACGGGTGTGATCTTCATCGTTCTGGCGTTGCTGATTCTATTTGCGCGTGACGCGTTTCTCTCGGGGCTGAAGCGTGGCGTGGAGCAACTCAAGGAAACACGCATGTGGATCATGATGCCGAAGGCCGAGAGGGCCAGGGCCGCCCGAACAGAAAAAAATGCGCGCAATGCCGTTATTTTTTATCTCAAGACCGGCGACGTGCTGAAAGGGCGCATCGTGAATGAGACCAGCGAAGGGGTTTTCGTGGATCTGGCCCTCGAGGGCGGCGAGGCGACGATGTTTCTCCGGCGGAACGAGATCGATCGCGTTGAGATCTCTAAAAAGGAAAAGTTCACTTTTTTTAAAAAATAATCACAAGGTTTGGAGAGATGGCTGAGTGGCCGATAGCAACCGCCTGCTAAGTGGTTATCCGGGTAAAACTGGATCCTGGGTTCGAATCCCAGTCTCTCCGATGAAATTAAAACGCCCCTCAAAAAAGAGGGGCGTTTTAATTTAGTGCCATGAAAAAATACTCTCTCGAGATCGTGGTTTTCGTGTGCGGCGCCTGCGTCATGGTGCTCGAGCTCGTGGGGTCGCGCGTGTTCGCCCCTTATTATGGCACCTCGATATTCGTGTGGACCAGCCTCATTGGAGTGATCCTGGCCTGTTTGAGCCTTGGCTACTGGTGGGGCGGGATCATCGCCGACAAAAATCCTGACACGAAACTTTTTTCCTTCCTTATACTCTCCTCCGGAATATCCGTCGCCGCGCTAGCTCTGCTGAGTGACGCGGTACTTTTTTTCTTCCAGGCCTGGATACAGGTCATCGGCCTTGGGACGGCGCTCGCAACGCTTCTTTTATTCGGCGTGCCCACGACGCTGTTGGGCATGGTCTCACCCTTTGCGGCACGCCTTGCGAAGCCGTCCGTTCACAACACAGGTTCCACCATTGGCCGTCTTTACGCACTCTCCACGCTCGGAAGCATCACGGGCACTTTTTTGGGGGGATTCGTTCTCCTCTCTTACTGGAGCCACGTGGTGGTCCTCTTTTTTATCGCGGGGATCCTGGTCCTGGTTTCGATGCTCGCGCACCGTGGATCCGTAAAACCGATGAAATTCGCCGTCGTGGCTTTTTTCATCCTTTGCTCGTTTCTTTCAAAGCCGCTTGTCCACAGAGTGCTGGGCGGTGATTTTATCGAGGTGAACACCGCGTACAACCGGGTGTGGATCTACGACGCGTTCGTGAAAGAAACGGGTGCGCCCATACGGACCCTACAGGTGAACGATGACCTGGACTCCGCGATGTTCCTCGGGAGCGACGACCTCGTTTTCGAGTACATGAAATATTTCCATCTGGCCGCGCATTTTGCCGGCAAAATGGAAAAGGGCCTTATGATCGGCGGGGCGGCCTATTCGTATCCGAAAAAATTCCTCGAAAAATTTCCGGGCGCGACCATGGATGTCGTGGAGATAGATCCGGCGCTGACCGCCCTTGCGAAAACACACTTTGGCCTGAAAGACGACGCCCGGCTCATGATCTATCACGAAGACGGAAGGACTTTTCTCAATAAGACGTCCAAACACTATGACGCGATATTCCTGGACGTCTTCAAATCGAATTCCATTCCGTTCCAGCTGGCGACCCGGGAGGCCGTGCAAAAAATGCACGAGGCGCTGAACGATGAGGGCGCGGTTCTCGTGAACATCATTTCGGCGGTGGAGGGTGAGAAAGGGCAATTTCTCCGGGCGGAGTACGCTACTTTCGCCGGGGTGTTTCCTCAGGTGTATCTGTTTCCCGTGCAGGAACCGGACAACGCGACCCAAGCGCAAAACATCATTCTCGTGGCTCTCAAATCCCCGAAACGACCCGTCCTGTACAGCCGTGACACCGAGCTTGACGACTACCTGCACCATGTCTGGATACGAGAGATCAAAAACGATGTCTCGGCGCTGACAGACGATTATGCACCGACAGAGCGTTATGCCGCGGCCGCCCTCTTTGATATTAGGGTTAAAAAAAATAACTTTATAATTGAAAAGATACTTGATCGAATGAAACGAGGTGCTTAAAAACGCTTAATTTTGCTTATTAATAATAAAAATCAATAGTGTATACTTTCTAATGGATCAACCGTCTGCGCAGAGCAGGCGGTTTTGTCACGTCTGGGAAAGGAAAGACTATTGAAAAGAAAAATAGCCGGTGGAGATATGGGTTTTACTTTCGTCGAAGTCTGCTTTGCCCTGGCGATCGCGACAGGCCTGGTGGCCTCGTTGGTGTCTATATTCTTGGGGGTGAAATCCGTCACGATGCTGGCGCGGCATGAGATCCAGGCGTCTGAGGTGGTGCGAGGACAGATCGAGTCGCTGAAGGCGACGGCGTTCGGTGCCATTGCGGACAACACTCAGGCTGCCTCCTACGATGCGGGGCCCGATGGTGTTTTTGGAAATGCCGACGACATGCAGGGCACGCTAACGGTGACTGTGCGCGACTTTCTGGACATGGACGGGGACGGAGATACGGCGGAAACATCCATAGACGTCGACGGCGATACGATCAACGATCCGTCCGCGGCTATTCCTGTGAGGGCGTCTTTCTCATGGCAAGAACATCTTTTGGGTCTCACAAAAACCTTTTCGGCTTTTGCCGACACACTGGTCGCCAGCTGATGCGCCTGCATTCTGAACATGGGATGACGCTGGTCGAAACGCTTTTTGCGGGGGCAATATCAATCTTGCTCTTAAGCTCCATCGCGGCGTTCGGCTTCCTCGTTCAGAAAGCCAAAGTCGAATATCAGGCCAACGTGGAGATCACCACGGATGCGCGTACAGTGCTGGAACAAATGATCTGGGGAAGACGCCTGGGGGGTCAGGTGAATCGACGCGGGGTGATCGAAGCGGTGACAGCCACGGTGGCGCTGAGGCAGGTCGATTACACCGATATAGACGGCACCACTCACAGCATCCGGCAGAACGGCGGCAATATTGAGTACCGGCGCGGCACCATGGGTGGCTGGACGGTGCTTTCGAACCTGGATCCGGCGCGGTATTCCACGGACTTGAGATTTTCGCAGACAAACCCTCGGGCTGTCCAGATACGACTCATTCTAGGGAAAAATATGAAAGGGGTGTGGCACTATGCGTCTTTATCCACGCAGGTCTCATTTCGCGGGGCTTAAAAAACACCTGAATGACCGCGGCATCGTGCTTCCGATGGTGCTCACATTTGTGATGATCTATGCCTTGGAGGCGGCGGGTCTCGCGCAGTACGCGAGCCATGCCATGAAGCAGGTGCATGAGCAGCAAGAATACATTCGCACCTTCTATGCGGCGGAAGCCGGCCTTGAAAAGGGAGTGTCGCAGATCCGTCTTTTTTTTGAAAAACAAGGTGTCGCTCCCACAACCGCGCAGCTGCATACAATGCAAAATCGCGTTCCCGCCGTCGGGGGCAGTATCACTTTCAACGATACTTCAGGGAACAACACGCTTGCGCTTGACTACAGCAACAACTGGACGACGAAAAAACTGACGGCCGGCGATTACGCCGGATTGAACGGCAACACACGCACCATCACCGTCAGCGTGAGCGCGCGGAACACGGTTGCTCGCAATCGCCCCAAGATCGATCTGACACAGACACTTGAAGTGCAGCTGATCCCGATCTTTCAGTTCGGCGTTTTCTATCAGGACGATCTCGAGATCCTGCCTGGCGCGAATATGACTTTCATCGGGCCGGTGCACACCAATTCCGACCTTTACGCCGGCGCGCAGTCTACCTCCGTGTCACTTCATTTCAATTCCGCCATTTCGTCCGCCGGTGACATCCATCACGGCCGCAAGGATTCGACGCAGGCGATGCCCGGGGATGTTTTCATCCAGGATGGGCTAGGCACCGACCAGAACATGAAAAATACGAACGGAAGCTGGATGGATAGCGCCTATTCCGACTGGCTTCTCGGCTCGCAGCAACGATGGAATGGCAACGTCACCTCTTCCGCGCATGGCGTCAGGCCTCTGAATCTGCCGCTGCCGACGGGTTCGCAGCCGGAGATCATGATCGACAGACGCTCCAACGACGACACTACGCAGCAGCAGGCGCAGAAAATGGATTACAAAGCCAGCCTGCGCATCATCGACCGCACGATCATGGATGCGGTGGGGAACAGCGTCGAGCTCCGGTATTGTTCCGGAGGAGGAAACTTCGTGAACAACCTGTGCCCGAGCGGACAGACGATCATCAATCCCATCACGACGCGCTCTTTCTACAACGTCCGTGAAGGCAAGACCATCCAGTCGACGGACATCGACATGGCGGTGCTTAAGAACAGTCCGGCGTTCCAAACCATCACGGCCGCGGCCCCGGGCGGCATGATCCTCTACACCAGCGACCGAACGAACCAGAATTCCGCGACGAGGCAGGATACGCTACGAATCGTGAATGCCTCTTCGTTGCCCACCAACGGGATCACGGTTGCGTCGGAGAATCCGTTGTATCTTAAAGGGGACTTCAACACCGTGAACAAGCAACCCGCGGGCCTGATGGGCGATTCGTTCAATGTCCTTTCCAACAACTGGAACGACGCCAACAGCACACAGTCGCTGGCCAACCGCGCGGCTTCCAACACCACGATCAACGCGACGGTGATCGCCGGCAACACGGACACCGTGCAGGGCAGTTACAACGGCGGTTTCGAGAACCTGCCGCGCTTCCTGGAAAACTGGAGCGGAAGGACGCTCACTTATTCCGGCTCGGTGATCAATCTTTTTCAAAGCCGCATCGCGACGGGGCCGTGGCGGGGCACCGGCTCTACCTATAACATCTACAATGCGCCGAATCGTAACTGGGGTTTCGACACCGCTTTGTCGGACCCTAATTATCGCATTCCCGGTTTTCCGAGCGTGTACAATATCGTGAAGTCCGGTTACGAACAGGCCTGATCTCACCTCAAAACCCCTCTCAAGCGCCGCATTCGTAAAGTAGTTGAAATAAGCTATTTTTCGCACTATTATATCGGGCGATGAAAAAACCCATATTTTTCCTATTAGTCATCTGTCTATCCGCAGGTACGGCGCAAGCCGGCAATCTTCAAAGTAAGTCGTCTTCTGAGAGGCTTTTGGAGCAGAACGGCGACTTTTTTTCAGCCAATCTCCGTCTCCTCGAGCAGAAACAGCGCGCTCAACACCTGTGGAACCAGGAGTTCGCTGAATCGTGCAGGCGCCGTTCGCCCGCCGATCCGGCCGTCATCAACCTGGAAGCCGACTACATTCTATCCACGCAGTTCCTGGAAAGCGGCAACCCGGCCAGCGGGGCGCTGAACAACGTGTATGGCGCGCCGACCTGGGTGGTGCCTCGTGAGAACGCGCTCGCGATCCTCGCGCTGATACAGTCATCGAAGCTGAACGGCAATGCCGGAGACCTACAAAGAGCCCAACAGGCGGCGGATTATCTTGTGCGCGTACAAGACGTGGACGGTGGCTGGTTTGACCAGTATTCTTACGCGGACCCTTATCTTTTGTCGAAATCGCCGACGCAGACAGCCGAGGTGATGATGGCCTTCGACAAGCTCGGCTACGGCGCCGCGCGCTATGCCTCCATGAAAAAAGGAGCCGAGTTTTTGATGCTGCTGCAGGACCCGGCGAACAAAGGTGGCATCGATGACGGACTCATCAGCGGCGGGAAAAAAGACGATGGCACTTTTCAAACCTGGCGTTGGACGTCGGACAACTCTTTCGCTTATCTAGCGCTGAAAGCGGCTGAGCACTGGGCCGCTAGAAAAGGGGATACGGCTTTTGCCAAAAAAGCCGGCAAGGCAGCGAACAGGGTTCTTTCGGGCATCAACAACTACTTGTATGTTTCGAACCCGTCAGACCCCGATTTTGGCGTATGGCGCCGTGTCATAGATGAAAACGGGACGCCGGTGGACCCGACCTATCACGAATGGATCAATTACGCGCCGCAGATGCTCGACCTGCCGGCAAAAGGCGTCGGGAAAAAAATAGTCGGTGAGTGGATACACAACACTTTTCAGAAAGCGGACGGTTCCGTGGTGTGGGACGACCGATGGTTCGCCGACAGAAAATCGCCGGGCTTCTCGTTCCAGGCATCACTTGTATGGCTGGATCTCGGACAGAAACAGTACGCGGACGCGGCCGTGAATTGGGCCAAGAACAGCGGTCTTTGGCAGACCACGCCGGACGCTAATGGTATCTCAGGTGGATGGATCGACTGGACTCAGGGCAGCGAAACCGCTCCCTGGTGGCAGCGGTTCATCGACACTTCTTTTTACTTCATTTCCGTCCTGAACGGCGGCTACGACTTCAGATCCTGACTTCTTCAGGAGCCCTGCTGCAGAACATGCGCGGCGGGATCGATCAGACAGGTCGGGTTGGTGCCCAGCGCCTCGATCGAATAGCTGTTCGCGAAAGTCTTTGTCGGGTCTATCGGACAATACAGCTTCGCTATCCCCCCCTTGATGAAAGGTTCGAGATCCGTCGCCGTCGGGAGTACTGCGTCATCCTGACGGTTTTCGACGGCCCATTGGGCCTTGGCCGAATCGATCTGCCGT
>CAZTBX010000113.1:0-17850 GCA_964612035.1 uncultured Planctomycetia bacterium | reverse complement strand
CGGTGGTCGCGCTTTTTGGCTTCCTCGCGCAGACGCAGGTATTCATCCAGTTCTTTCTTTGAATTAAACGCCGTCCCGTACACGCGCTGCATGACTGGGTTATTCTCATTGCCGCGCCAGTAGGCACCGGCAACACTTGTCAGCTTGAACGCCTTGATGAGACCCGTCGAATGCGCGTGCGGGTATTTGCAAAGGTCCGTGAAGTCGCCGTCCACGACGATGGAGATCTTTTCGTTCGCTTCTACCTGATCAATGATCTCGAGCTTGAAGTCCTCCCCTTTTTCTCGGAATATCTTTCTCGCTTCGTCCGCCGATACGATTTTTTTCTCGAACGCATAATCGGCCTTCACGATGTTCGCCATTTCGTCTTCGATGGCTTTCAGTTCGGCCTCTGTCAGCGGTTCCTCGAGATGGATGTCGTAAAAAAATCCGTTTTCCACCGGCGGACCGATGCCGAGCTTGGCCTTCGGGTATTTCCGCTTCACGGCCTGGGCCAGAACATGGGCACAGCTGTGGCGAAGTTTGTCGAGGTCGGAGTATTGTTCAGTCGCTTTAGGCATAAAATTTAAATGGGTACGGCAGGACTCGAACCTGCGACCTTTTCCATGTCAAGGAAACGCTCTAACCAACTGAGCTACGCACCCTAACTTTTTGCTGTTCTGCCCCTTTGATTCTCTCTCCATAAAAATGCCGGGGGAGGGACTCGGACCCTCACACCCCGAAGGATACAGGATTTTAAGTCCTGTGCGTCTGCCAGTTCCGCCACCCCGGCTTGTCTTTTCGATTGAAATCGAGGCGCGAACCGGATTCGCACCGGTGTACGCGGTTTTGCAGACCGCTGCCTAACTACTCGGCCATCGCGCCGAACCTTTTAGTTTAACAAAAACTTGAGCTTTTCCGCCTCGCGTACTAAAACTTGTGAAAGCCGTTTCTTCGTGATCGATCGGTACTGAGCGGCCGGTCCTTTTTTCCTCAAGATCAGCGCGTCGACTTTCTTATCGCCGAACGGCGACTCGCGGTCTGTCACTTTTTGCAAAACAATGGCCTCGAGGTTTTTAGCCTTCAACTTCTCGAGACCCCGTTTCGTGAGCGCGTCGGACTCAAGACCAAAACCGATGAACACCTGACCTTTTTTCTTCCGTTTGCCGAGGCCGGCCAGGATATCCGGGTTCTTCACGAAGCGCATGCTGCCGATGGCATTTTTTTTCAGCTTGGTCTTTGAAACCAGCGCCGGCCGCACGTCGCATACCGCAGCCGACATGATGAGCACATCGCTTTTCGGCAAAAGACCGTTCAATTTTTTCTGCAGGTCACGTGCCGTCCTCGCGTCTTCAGGACAGCGCACCCAAGTCACCCTGTGCCCTCTTTCTTTTGCGCTCCGCGCTAGATAGCCGCCCAGCACACCGGTGGACCGGTTCGAGAGAAAGCGAACGGGGTCCAATGGCTCCTGCGTGGGACCTGAGGTGATAAGAAAATTCACTTGAGGCTTTTTTCGACGGCGGCGATGATGCTGGCGTTCTCGGCAAGATGCCCCATCCCCTCGTCGCTGCATACGAGATGCCCTTTGATGGGCGGGATGATGACTGCTCCGGCTTTTTTCAGCCGTTCGATATTTTCCTGCGTGCGCCCATTGAAGAACATTTTCTCGTTCATCGCGGGTGCCACGAGCAACGGAGCCGTGCTGGCCAGAACGGTGCTTGTGAGAACATCATCCGCGAATCCATGAGCGATCTTCGCTAGGATATCCGCCGTGGCGGGTGCCACGAGGATGAGGTCGTTTCCTTTCGCAAGCTCGATGTGCACGGGTTTCACGCGGCCAGGCAGAGAGAAAAAATCCTCGATCACTTCACGTCCCGAGAAACTCTGCAGCACAAGCGGCGTCACGAAGTGATGCGCGTCTTTGGTCATGACGACGGTGACCGAATAGCCTTTATCCCTGAGTTCGGTGATGAGGTCGCAGGCCTTGTAGGCCGAGATGGACGCCGTCACGCCGAGCAGGATGTTCTTTTTTGCCCCGGCGTTCATCCGTAGAACCTCTCGGCGTTGATGATGCCTTTCAGCACCCCGCGCGCCACGCTGATCTTTTTATTCACGATGCGGTAATCGCAGAGTGTCATGTCATTCAACTGCTTCATCTCCGAATTCGCCACCTGGTAGCGGCGGTTGATCTCTTTCATGGACTCGGTCCCGCGCTTTTTCAGGCGCCGCTTCAGCTCCTCGCGCGACGGCGGCGAAAGAAAAATAAATACCGCATCCGGCCTCACTTTTTTCACCTTTTTCGCCCCCTGCACGTCGATGAGAAGTAGTACGTTCCGGCCGCGGGCAAGCTCGTGGTCCACTTCCTTTTTCGGCGTGCCATAATATTTTCCGAACACGTTCGCCCACTCGAGAAAATGGCCTTTCCTTCTTTTCGAGAGAAATCCCCGTTTCGTCACGAAATAGTAGTCGCGCCCGTTCCGCTCGTTTGGGCGCGGAGGACGCGTTGTGTAAGAAACCGATGCAATGAGATTTTTGTCCCGCCGTAAAAGCTCGTGCGCGAGCGTCGTTTTTCCGGTACCGGAAGAGGCTGAGATGACGAAAAGACGGCCGCGCTTATTCGACATTCTGTGCCTGCTCGCGTATCTTTTCGACGGCACTTTTCATCGCAATGACGCTCGCCGCGATGGCCACGTCGCTGGACTTGGCGCCCAGCGTGTTCACCTCGCGACTTATCTCCTGGGCGATGAAATCGATCTTGCGGCCGAGCTCTCCCCGCTCTTTCAGCGTCTTTTGCATGGCCTGCACGTGGGTTTTCAAGCGCGTCACTTCCTCGGACACATCGGAGTTTTTCATGTACAGCGCGACTTCGAGCGTCAGGCGTTCGCGGTCCACTTCCCCGTTCTTCAGGAACTCTTTGATCTTTTTCTCGAGATTTTTCCGGTATTCTCTGAGGCCTAGAGGAATGCGCTTCTCGATCTTTTTAAGCTCGGCGCCGATCTCGGAAAGCCGTTTTCTCAGGTCTTTTTCCAGCGCACGGCCTTCCATGAGCTTGGACCGGTCTAGCGACAAAAGCGCTTTCTCGACAACACGGGTGAGCAGCCGTGCATCCGCCGGCGAGCGTGAGATCGAAGCGTCCTTCGTCAGTACATCCGGCACACTCAACACTTCTCTCACGAGCGATTCAGCGCTCGGCTCGGCGCGAAAACCGAGAATACTTCTCAGGCGCCGTATTTTCTGCGCAGCCTCGCGGGCTAGCGTTTCGTTCAGCACAAGTCTCGAAGCGTAAACCGCCGGGTCCGGGCTCTGCACGAAAAGCATCACCTTTCCCCTGCTCAGATCCTGAGAAAGCCGTTTGCGCACTGGCTCCTCAAAAGGCAAAAGATGATTGGGAAGCCTCACCGACATCTCGAGAAACTTGTGATTCGTGCTTTTGATCTCGGCCCGCACGGCGCCCGGCCCGAGTTTTTGCTCGGCCTGCCCAAAACCGGTCATACTTTTTATCATTCGGAACGAAAATTCAAGCCCATACTCGGATCTTTTTGGGAGGCGCGTCGGTGAGCCTAGTGGGAAAAAGATTGTCGACGACGATCTCGTCGGGATCAAACCAGAGCTTGATCTCACGCTCGGCGTCTTCGGCGTTGCCGGAGGCATGGATCACATTCTCATAAACACCACGAGTCGTGATGCGTCCGAAAGAACCGCGAATAGTCCCCGGGGCCGCCTCCTCGGGATTCGTGGCGCCGCAGATCTCGCGGACCTTATGGATCGAATTCTCTCCGTGGTACACGAGCGCCATCGTGCGTTTCGTGTGATACTCTCCCATCAAATATTTCACGATCTCTTCAAAAAATGGCTTGTCTTTCAAGTGTCGATAATGCGACGCCGCAAGTTCCCTGGAAACCGCCTTGATCTTGGTGCCGACAATGACGAGCTTCGCTTCTGAAAGACGCGTCAACACATTGCCTGTGAGCGACTTCTGAAGACCATCCGGCTTGATAATAACGAGTGTAGGTTCTTCTTGCATAACCAGTCAGTCTAAAATATTACAAGTCCAATGTCAACGAGGGATAACGCCAAAACTCTACTTCACGCCTAGAAGCTTCAAAACCCGCTCCAGGTCGTCCAGTGAGTAGTATTCGATCTCGATCTTTCCCCTCTTTTTTCCCGCCCGGATCACGACCTTGGTCCCGAGCGCGTGTTGCAGTCTTTCTTCCAGATCGCGGATATTCGTGTCCTGCGTCGAGCGTCGCACGGACTTCGATCTGGAAACCCGGCTTCCCAGATTCTCGATTTGTCTCACCGACAAACCTTTTTTCACGATGTTCTGACAAAGTCGTAATTGTTTTTTTGCATCGCCCAAAGAAAGAAGCGCCCTTGCGTGCCCAAAACTGATGAGATTTTTTGAAATATAATCCTGAACTTCTTGTGGTAAGTTAAGTATTCGCAATAGGTTAGATATAGACGACTTATCTTTCCCCACCTTCGTCGCTATGGATTCCTGGGTGTGGCCGAACTCAGTAGCGAGCCTCTGATACGCTTTGGCCTCTTCGATGGCGTTCAGTTCCTCGCGCTGGATATTTTCTATGATCGAGGTCTCGAGTAGATCCGCATCGGCGATGCGCCGTACGATCGCGGGGATTTCCGTGAGGCCTAAAAACTTTGTTGCGCGCAGGCGTCTTTCTCCGGCGATCAATTCAAACTGATCGTTCTCGATACTGCGTAAAAGTACCGGCTGGATCACACCTTTTTCCTTGATGGACTTCGCGAGCTCTTCTATTTTCGCCTGAGAAAAACTCAGCCTCGGCTGAAAGCGGCTGGCCTTGATCTGATCGGTGTGTATCATCTGCACTCTCTCACGCACGTTGGAAATTCCATCCTGCGGGATCAGCGCTTCCAGGCCTCTTCCAAGTACTTTTCTCTCCATGAGGAATCTCCTAGTTATAAGTATATGAAACTAAATGAGTTAAGTATTAAAAATCAAAAATTCTTTGGTGAGTTCTTTGTATTTCTTGGCACCTTCTGAATCTTTATCATACAAAAATATAGGCTTGCCGAAACCCGGCGCCTCACTGAGACGGATATTTCTTGGAATGACTGTTTTGTACACTTTCTCCCCGAAATGTTTTTTCACCTCGTTGATGACTTCCTGCGTGAGATTGGTCCTATAATCCGCCATGGTCATGACAATGCCTTCGATCTCGAGATTGGAGTTTAGACTGTCTTTGATCATGCTGATGGTTTTGACAAGTTGCCCAAGTCCCTCGAGTGCATAGTATTCGCATTGAATAGGAATGATCACTGATTGGCTGCCGGTGAGAGCGTTGATAGTCAAAAGACCAAATGACGGCGGGCAATCGACGATGACAAATTCAAACGAGGCGTCCAGGGAAGCCAGCAATTTCTTGAGTCTCCCCTCTCTCGCAAGTTCGCTCACCAGCTCGACTTCCGCACCTGAAAGCTGATGATTGGATGGGACTAAAAACAGGTTCTTGACGCAGGTTTGTATCTGTATTTCTGAGAGCGGGCTTTCGTCGAGCAGTGCGTGGTACACGGACTTTTTGATGCCGGCCTTATCGATGCCAAGGCCGCTGGTGGCATTCCCCTGAGGATCCAGGTCTATGAGCAGCGTTTTACGACCTTCCAAGGCCAAACACGAGGAAAGGGATATTGCCGTACTCGTCTTCCCTACTCCCCCTTTTTGATTGCAAATAGCTATAGTTTTCGTCATTTTTGCTAGTTTAGTGAAAAAATATCTAAGAGTCAAGCTTAAGAGTAGTTAAGTTTCCACGTGGAAACTTTTTAATTAGAGGACTTTTTGAGCTTTTCTAGGTAAATGGCTAGAACCGATACATCACACGGCGTAATGCCAGAAATGCGCGTAGCCTGCCCTAGGGACAACGGCTTTACTTTCTCCAGCTTCTCAGTAGCCTCTCGGCTGAGGCCCCTTATATCGCGAAAAACAACCCCTGTAGGGATCTTCTTTTCTTCATAATGCTTGGACCGATTAACTATGCTGACTTCTCTTTCTATGTAGCCGGAATACTTGATCTCTATCTCTGCCTGAGTCGCAACTTCGGTGTCTTGAATGTCCTCGGATAAAATACCAAGTACATCCTTTATCCTGATTTCAGTTCTCCTAAGGTATTGATCTAAAGGCACTTGCTGATATCTCTTTGATTTTATCTTTTCCACTAACTCATCGATCTGGCTTTGTTTTTTCGTGTATTTCTTGTACTGTTCTTTGTCGATCAGTCCTAGCTCATGACCGTATTTCAAAAGCCGTTTGTCGGCGTTGTCCTGCCTTAAAAGCAATCGATGCTCAGCGCGCGAGGTAAACATACGGTAAGGTTCCTCGGTGCCATTGGTTACGAGGTCGTCAATCAGCACTCCGATATAAGCCTCGGATCTGTCGAGAATAAATGGTTTTTTCCCTTGAAGCTTGAGACACGCATTGATGCCGGCCATGAGACCTTGACAAGCCGCTTCCTCGTAGCCTGAAGTCCCGTTGATCTGGCCCGCTAGATAAAGATTTTGTATTTTTTTGGACTCCAGTGTCGCATGCAGTTGAGTGGGAGGGGAGAAGTCGTATTCAACAGCATAACCAAACCTCATAAGTTCAGCATTTTCAAGGCCTTTCACACTTTTTATTAACTTTAACTGAATATCCTGTGGAAAACTAGTTGAGAATCCATTGACGTAAATTTCATTCGTCATGCGGCCTTCCGGCTCAAGAAACAGCTGATGCCTTTCCTTGTCGGCGAAGCGAAACACCTTATCTTCGATGGAAGGGCAGTAGCGCGGGCCACGGCTTTGTATCTTTCCGGAGTAGAGAGGGGAGCGGTTGATATTTTCTTTGATGAGGCGGTGTGTCTCGTCGTTGGTGTAAGTGATGTGGCAAGGGAGTTGGGTTTGTGTGATGTTTTCCGTTTGGAAACTGAAAGGCGTGGGCTTCTCATCGCCGTGCTGTGCTTCCAGCTTTGAAAAATCAATGGACTTGGCGTTCAGGCGTGGGGGAGTGCCCGTTTTTAAGCGCTTGATCTCGAAGCCGAGCTCGGCGAGACAGCCTGAGAGCCCCACAGAGGCCTTATCACCGGCGCGCCCGCCGCCGAAGCTGACATCCCCGATGTGAATGAGGCCATTCAAGAATGTTCCGGTGGTCACGATGACGGCACGGCATCGATACATCGTCTCGATGGAAGTCACGACACCCTCAATGCCGTCGCCATTCACGAGAATTTTTTTTACCTCTCCCTGCACGAGGTCGAGATCTTCCTGCGACTCGAGAATATACTTCATCGTGAACTGATAAAGCTTTTTGTCGCACTGTGCGCGGGGCGCCCAGACGGCCGGGCCTTTGCTAGTGTTCAACATGCGGAACTGAATGCCGGTTCTATCCGTGACCTTGGCCATTTCGCCGCCCAAGGCGTCGATCTCGCGTACGATATGGCCTTTGGCGACGCCTCCGATAGCCGGGTTGCAGGACATCTGCGCCACGGAGTCGAGGTTCATGGTGAGCATGAGCGTCTTGGCGCCAAGGCGGGCCGCCGCGAGGGCCGCTTCACAGCCTGCATGCCCGGCTCCAACGACGATCACATCATAATGTTTATCGTAAACAACCAACGCAATGAACCTCTAGCGGAATCGCCCTAGCATGCATCCGCCGACGCTTTTCCGCCTGAGGCGGATCCGCCTTTGGCGGAAGTGCGGACGCGTGCCAAGTTAGGTGAGAGTGACTTTTTTCAGGTGGAACTGGTACAGCGACATGAGAATAGTATTTGTCAACCAGTAGAGCACCAGTCCCGACGGCATGGAGTAAAAAATGAACCCAAATAGGATGGGCATCATCACCGTCATCATTTTCTGCTGGGTTGCCATGGCGGGATCCTGGCCTTCCATTTTCATAGCCGTGAATTTCTGCTGAACGAACATCGCCGCACACATGATGAGCGGCAAAACGTGGATCTCGTTGCCTAAAAATGGCAGCGAAAAGGGGAGAGGGAGGCGGTCGGGGGTCGAGAGGTCCTTGACCCAGAGAAACCGCGAATTCACGAGGATCACGGACTTGGAAAGCGCCACATACAGCGCGATGAAAACCGGCATCTGGAGCAGCATCGGCAGGCATCCGCCAAAAGGATTCACCTTGTGTTTTTTGTACAGCTCCATCATCTCGCGATTCAGTTTTTCTGGATTTTTCTTCATCTGTTCGCGCAGCTTCGTCATCTGCGGCTGGATCAGCTGCATGCGCTTCATGGACATGTAGCTGGCGCGCGTGAGGGGGAACAGTAGAACATTGATGAGTATCGTGAGGACGAGGATCGCGACACCGTAATTACGGAATACTTTGTGTAGAAGCTCCAGGCCTCCGACCAACAGTTTGCCTATGGCATCGAGTTTTCCAAAGTTGACGAGGTCATCGAGACCCAGCGGCATCAGCTCTTCCAGCTCATTGGGCCCGATATACAGGAGGAAATCCTGAGAGACAGAGCCGGAGGCCGGGATCACGGTCTTGGGCGACACCAGCGACACGCTGAAATGGTGATCGCCGAGGCCTCGCACCACGCCATGAAAAACATCGGGCGTCTCGGGGCGCAGAATGGTCGAAAAGTGCCTGTCCTTGATCGCCGCCCATCGTATGGGATGCTCGCTGCGCACCTCTTTACCCGGACGGTTTTCGTTCAAATGTTTCAGCGTTTTTTTACCCTCGGGCGCCATGAAAAAATTGGCTTCGAGATACTGGCTGTCGATGGAGTGGCGAGCGGGGATGCGCGAACCGGCGGAAATTTCGTAGCTCAGGTCCTGAGCAATATCCGTTGTGTTCTCAAAACGCAGGTTCAGTTTGCACGAGTAGCCGGAAAATTCGTAGGTCTTCACGACGCGCACGCGGCCCTGCATCAGCATAGAAGAAAGCTCCACCGTGCTTCTGTCCAAACTCGCGGCGTATCGGATATTGTCGTCGCTTTTGTCGCCAAAAGACAGCACCGTTGGGAGAGCTAGTGAATCTTTGAGCGAAAAAAACTGCAACGGCTTTTTCGTCTCTGAATCCGGGTATGCCGGAAAAGCCACCTCGCGTATGCCGCCTCCGATGGCATTGAAGATCAATACCAGCTTGCCATTTTCAAAACGGAGGTCTTCTGTCTCCGGTAACGCCTGCGGCTGGCCCGGTTGCACGATCTGTGGGGTGACTATCGAACTTTGCTCGGCGTTTCTGGTAGCGGCAACAGGCGCTTTCCCATACTGTGGATAGAACTGTTTAAGCAGAAGCGGATAAAAAGAAAGGACGAGGAACGAAATGGCGACGGCGATCAGCGTTCTTTTTTCCATCAGATCTCCAAAGCTCCGGGCAGGGGGTCATGTCCTCCGGCGCAAAAAGGATGGCATCTAAAAATACGCTCCAGTGTAAGTCTCGATGCCGCCAAAAATCTAAAACGATGAAAAGCTTCCGTGGAATACACCGAACAGCTGGGATAAAACCGGCAGGAGCGCAGTTGTAGCAAACGGAAAAATACCGATACCGCAGACACGGCGTAGATGGCCGCTTTATTCATGAGATGCATCGATGGCCTCTTTCACTTCGGCAAGACTCCAACTGGCAAGGCGTGTTTTCACTTTAAACTTGTACACTTTTTCCTCTTGAAAAAACTTGTCGTGTCGCACGGATTCTTTGATAAGACGCCGTATACGATTTCTTTCCGTGGCAAGCCGGATGACTTTCTTGGGAATGACGATCAGGAAGCTTGGCCCGGAACCCTTTTCCAGACCCTGTGATTCAGAAACTTCTAAAGAAAGCCAGCGCTCCAAGGGGCACGAGCTCTAAACCGTGAGGCTTTTCCGCCCTTTTTGGCGGCGTCTCTTGAGCACGTTACGGCCGTCTCTGGTACGCATGCGGATCCTGAATCCATGCGTTTTTTTCCTCTTTCTGTTCGACCAATTCGTCAGGGATTTTTTCATGATTCCGAGGATTATAACACACGCTCTTTGGCAGTCAAGGCGTAAAAAAAGATTTGCAAACCAGGGGAGTGCCTGATATAATCGGGGTCTGAAAATCCTATATTTATATCCTGTGTATAACTTGTTTATAACTTTATTCTTTGTTTCCTCATTATCCTATCATGTTTAAACTTCATAAGTCTTTATTTATAAGTTACTTAAGTAGAATTTGTATTATCAAATGGGTGTAACCTGTGGATAACACTGTTTCAGAAGTCTGGTCTAAAGTCCTATCAAATCTCCAAAAAGAGCTATCACCGCTGGTGTTCGAGCGATGGATTGAGCCCATCAAGCCCCTTTCCCTGGAAAACAATGAGCTGACACTCGGTGTCCCTGACGACTTTTTCAAAAACTGGATCAGTGACCATTACGGGAACATGATCACGCTCGCGTTGAACGAGACGCTCGGCGTATCCGACTCCCGGGTATCACTAACACTGGCGGCTTTTGAGACGCCTGTGGCGACCCAAACAGGCAACGGCGGCTCCTTTTCAAGGACACCCGTCTCCTCAATGCCCCCACAGCCCACCGAGATACTCTGGAACATCAAGTACACGTTTGAAAGCTTCGTCGTCGGACCTTCGAACCGTTTTGCCCACGCAGCGTCCATGGCGGTAGCAGATTCCCCGGCCAAGTCCTACAACCCTCTATTCATCTACGGGCCTGTGGGCCTCGGGAAAACCCATCTCATGCAGGCGATAGGGCAGGAGATGCTGAGAAAGAACCCAGCCGCCAAAGTGCTATATCTCACGAGTGAAAAATTCACCAACCAGCTTATCAATGCCATCAAAACTGGCACAACGATCAAGTTTAGGGAGAAATTCCGCCACGTGGACTGTCTCCTTATTGACGACATTCATTTCATCGCTGGAAAAGAGGCAACGATGGAGGAATTTTTCAACACATTCAACGCACTTTACGACGCACATAAGCAGATCGTGGTGTCCAGCGACAAACCTCCAAAAGGCATCACCAATCTAGAAGAACGGCTTGTGTCCCGCTTTGAGTGGGGCCTGGTCACAGACATCCAACCGCCGGATTACGAGACACGCACAGCCATTTTAAGGAAAAAAGCTGAGAGGGAAAATCTCCATATAGACGACGCTGTCACCTCCTTCATTGCCGACAAGATCAAATCCAATATCCGCGAGTTGGAAGGAGCGTTGATACGCGTCGTGGCGTATTCCAAGCTTGTTGGACGCGAGGTGGACGAGGCTGTGGCCTATGAAGTTTTGAAAGATATGATCGTGGAAACTGAACGGCGCATCAGTGTGGATCTTATTCAAAGAAAAGTGGCAGAATACTTTGAAGTACGCCCCTCGGATATGATGGCCAAACAGCGCTCGCGTAGCGTTGCTTACCCACGCCATGTGGCGATGTATTTATCTCGGGAAATGACTTCTCTCTCTTTCCCAGAGATAGGCCAACAGTTTGGTGGGCGTGACCATACGACGATTTTGCACGCCTACGGCAAAATCAAGAAAGATATTAAAAGAGATCCTAAGTTAAAATCTCTTGTGGATAAGTTGTTGATAGAAATTAAGAAGTAAAATAGGTGAGGATAACTCGAAAGTTATCCACAGCCACTAGTTTATTTAATTAAAACCTAGAATTAGGGTTATGAGAATTTCACAGGAACAACAACTTCTACAACTAAGGCTAATTTTCTAATTAATTAAATAATAAAACAAAGAGAGGTTGGAAATGAGACTTAACACCACAAAAGACAGTTTGCTTAAAGGGATTCAAATCGTACAAAATGCCGTTAGTTCAAAAAATACTCTCCCTATTCTCTCTCATATATTAATAGAAGCAAAAAAGAATGAGATACAGTTAACGGCGACCGATCTTGAAATTGGTGTCTGTGTAAAAATTGAGGGAGAAGTGGCTGAGGAAGGTGCTCTTACGGTGCCCGCCAGAAAATTCAGTGAGATCGTAAAAGAATTACCCCCACAAATACCTATTCACATTAATTCTAAAAAAGGTCAAGCAATCAACATTGAAGCGGGTAAAAGTTATTTTCGTTTGAATGGTCTTTTGAAAGAAGATTTTCCACAAATCCCTGAACTTCCAACCGGAAAAGGTTCGGATTTAGTGAAAATTTCCCAAAAGACTCTAAAAAACATGATACAACTCACAGCGTTTGCTATGAGCCATGATGAAACGCGTTATGTATTGAATGGTATCCTTTTTAGTTTTAAAGATAAGGTTTTAAAGTTAGTGGCCACAGATGGACGGCGCCTGGCGATCATTGAAAAGGATATCGAAGGCTCGAGTTTTAAAAAGGACGTGATACTTCCAATGAAAGCTATTCAGGAGTTGAACCGTAATCTTACCGAAGAAGGGGATGTGATGTTTTATTTTAAAGACAATCAAGTGCAGGCTAATTTTGGCTCGGTGCACATCACTTCTCGTTTAATTGAGGGGGAATACCCCAATTACGACCAAGTTATTCCTAAAAAGATCAAAGAGGAACTTAGTTTGGATACACAGGATTTTCTGCAGGCCACGCGGCGTGCTAATGTGCTCACAAACCAAGAGTCTCAATCCATCAAGATCAATATCCTAAAAGGAAAGATGATCATCACAAAAAACTCGCCTGAGCTGGGCGAGGCGCGTGAGGAGCTGGATGTTGATTATAAAGGGGAAGAGCTCACTATGGGTTTCAATCCCGTTTTTCTCATCGATGTGTTAAAAAATATCGAAGACAAAAGCATCCTTTTTAGCTTCATCGACCCAGAGAAACCAGCCATGATCAAAAACCGCGACAATTACACCTACATCGTATTGCCCATGCAGGTGTCCTAAAGCGTGAGACAGCCGATCACGCCGATAGGCGATATCGTCAAATCGGTTTTTTCACAGCTCGAGAACGCCAAGGTCCTCTGCAAAGAGGACATAGAAAAAGAGTGGAAAGATATCGCCGGTGACGGGGCAAGTAAACATTCGAGACCCGAGACTTTAAGAAAAGGTGTGCTCACGGTGCGTGTGGACAGCTCGGTGTGGATGCAGGAGCTCACGATGAAGAAAAGAAATCTGTTAAAAGGATTGAAAAGAGCATTCGGAAAAGATAGAATCGCGGAAATTCATTTCAAGATCGGAGAGATTTGATGCCCAAAGCGGCAGGCAAAAAAGAAAAAGAAACTGAAAAGACGCCCCCGCCCAGCGACGCGAAGGCCCAAGCCTCAGCTGCCTACGACTCCAAGAACATCCAGGTGCTCGAAGGTATGGAGGCCGTGCGTAAGCGCCCTGCCATGTACATTGGCGATGTGAGCGTTCGTGGGCTTCATCATCTCGTCTATGAGGTGGTGGACAATTCCGTCGACGAAGCACTAGCCGGTTTTGCGGATAAAATAGCGGTCGTCGTCCACAGCAACAACAGTGTCTCCGTCAATGACAACGGCCGTGGCATCCCTGTCGACATCCACAAAGGCGAGAAAAAGCCCGCCATGGAAGTCGTGCTCACCATGCTGCACGCCGGCGGCAAGTTTGACAAAAAATCTTACAAGGTCTCAGGCGGTTTGCATGGCGTGGGCGTCAGCTGCGTGAATGCCCTTTCTGAATGGCTGGAGGTTGAGTCCCGCCGCGACGGCAAGGTGTATCACATGCGTTTTGAGCGTGGCAAAACAGTAGGCAAGCTCACCACGGTCGGAAAATCAAAATCAACCGGGACCCAAGTTACCTTCAAGGCCGACAAGGAGATTTTTAACATCCCGATCGACTACAACCACGATATCTTGGCCAACCGCCTGCGGGAACTCGCTTTCCTCAATAAAGGACTGACCATCACGCTGAAGGACGAGAGAAGCGGCAAGGAAAAGGAGGTTGAATACCACTTCACCGGGGGCCTCGTGTCTTTCGTGCAAGAGCTGAACCGCAACAAAACGTCTCTACACCCCAAGGTCATTTATTTTGAGAAAGAAAAAGACCATGTACAGGTCGAGATCGCGATGCAATACAACGATGGCTATGCCGAGAACATTTTCAGTTTTGTGAATAACATCAACACCACCGAGGGGGGCACGCATCTCAGCGGTTTCAAGTCGGCCCTCACGCGTTGCACCAATCAGTATTGTAAGGGGAAAAACCTCATCAAAGACGACGTGAGTGTCCAAGGCGACGATATCCGAGAGGGCCTCACCTGCGTCATCAGCTGCAAAATTCCGAATCCTCAGTTTGAAGGCCAGACCAAGACCAAGCTTGGCAACAGCGAAGTGGAAGGTCTCGTCGAGTCCATCGTGAACGAAGGCCTCGGCAAGTTCTTTGAGGAAAATTCAAGCGTTGCCAACAAGATCATCGAAAAGGCCGTGCTCGCGGCGAAAGCCCGTGAGGCCGCCCGCAAAGCGCGCGAGCTCACGCGCCGCAAAGGTGCCCTTGAGAGTGGGTCTCTGCCGGGCAAGCTCGCTGACTGTCAGGAACGCGACGCCTCTCTGTGTGAATTGTATCTGGTGGAGGGTGACTCAGCCGGCGGCTCGGCTAAACAGGGGAGAGACAGGCGTTTTCAGGCCATACTTCCTTTGAAAGGCAAGATCCTGAACGTTGAAAAGGCGCGTCTCCACAAGGTGCTGTCCAACGACGAGATCTGCACTATCATCAACGCCCTCGGCACAGGCATCGGTGAAGAGTTCAATCTCGAAAAACTGCGCTATCACAAGATCCTCATCATGTGCGATGCCGATGTCGACGGCAGTCATATCCGGACTCTGATCCTAACCTTCTTCTTCCGTCAGATGCATCAGCTGGTGGAAAAGGGCCATATTTACATCGCCCAGCCACCCCTGTATAAGATCAAGCGGGGTAAGCGCGAAGAGTACATCGAGAGTGAAGAAGACATGAACAATATGCTGCTTGAGCTTGGAAGCGAAGATATTACTGTTACAAGGCTTAAGGATAAACAGAAGATTTCAGATAAGAAATTGTTGGAACTCCTTCAAATACTTGTAGATATGAACAATTTATCTATAGGAATTGAGAAAAAGGGAGTAAAAATATCAGAATATACATCAAAATTAGATAAGAGGTCCAAAAAGCTACCTGTTTATATGTTAAAAGTAGAGGAAGAGACCCATTTTTTCTATAATGCAGACCAATTAGAAGAGGCCGTTAAGAAGATAGAAAAGAAAAAAGGCAAGGATGTCACGGTGGAGCCAGAGCAAAACGGGGCGAAGAAGCCTACAGCCAAAGATACAGAGACAGTCGAGTTCTTTGAGGCGGATGAATTAGCCCAGACCATCAAAAAATTGGAAAAGCTCGGTCTAGACGTCGAAGACTACAACCCTGAGCCGGCCCCCGCGGATAAGAAAGAGACGAAGTCCAAAAGCAAATCCAAAGGGCTTTTTAACAAGAGCATGCTTTACAAGGTCGAGAAAAAAGACTCAGATCCCGTGTACGCCGAAAGCCTTGTGGCCCTTCTCAAGTTCGTGCAAAGCGAGGGCAAAAGAGGGCTCAGCATCCAGCGCTACAAGGGTCTCGGAGAAATGAACCCGGAGCAGCTTTGGGAGACCACCATGGACCCTGAACGCCGCACGGTGCTAAAGGTTATGCTCGAGGATGGTCTCGAGGCTGACAAGACTTTCACGACCCTCATGGGCGATGAGGTAGAGCCCCGGCGTGAGTTCATTCATAAGTATGCCCGTGAAGTGAGAAACCTGGATATTTAAAGATCATGGCTGACAAAGACAAGAACGCCAAACAGGAAAGAAAAGAAAAAGCGCCGCTCGGGCAAAACCCCAACGAGAAGATCGTCCCCGTTTTTATCGAACAGGAGATGAAGACCTCGTATCTGAACTATGCGATGAGTGTCATCGTGGGCCGCGCGCTGCCAGATGTCCGTGACGGCTTAAAACCCGTGCATAGACGCATCCTCTACGCGATGCGGGAACTCGGGCTCGACCACTCCAAAGCCTATAAAAAATCCGCCCGTATTGTCGGTGAAGTGCTCGGGAAATATCACCCACACGGAGACACGGCCGTGTATGACACGCTAGTCCGCATGGTGCAGGATTTTTCTCTCCGTTATCCGCTTGTCGATGGGCAGGGCAATTTCGGCTCCGTGGACGGCGATTCGGCGGCTGCCATGCGCTATTGCGTCACGGGCGACGCTCTTGTGGTTACGGAACGCGGCCTTCTTCCGATCAAGGAACTTTCGGGGACAGAATCGGAAAATATAGAGATTCGCGTACTTTCGCAGAATGGAAATATTCATCGGGCCGACAAGTGGTTCGATAGCGGAGAGCATCCCACGCTCAAAATTACGACAGGGCATGGGTTTAGCCTAAGAGGCTCTCACAATCACCCAATTCTTACATGGGCGAAAAACGAAATTACGGATCAGCCGGAATTTCGATGGAAGTTGCTGGGCCAGCTTTGCATCGGGGACACAACGGTGATCGATAGAACCTCCGATCAATTGTGGCCGGACGAGCGAGTTTCGCTTGTCGAGCATTGGCCTGCTGTATATGGGCGTGTTCAGCCAAAAATTCTGCCTCGTGAGTTGGATGAGGATTTAGCTTTTATCTTGGGGTCTCTTGTTGCCGAAGGCACGGTGAAGCAGAATGAAATTGAGTTTTGTAATGGCGACAAAGAGTGGCTTTTGGAGTTTGATCGACGTTGGAAAAAGGTGTTTCCAGATTGCCGGCTTCATTCGTTTGAGAGAAAGCCAAGTTCTTATGGAAAGAAACCGTACTACACGCGCGAGATCCATTCGCAGCATGTGATCGCGTTTTTGAGGAATGTGGGTCTTGCGCCGGTGAAGTCACGCCAAAAAACTATTCCATTTCTATTGTTAAAGTCTCCCCGGCCGGTTATGGCGGCATTCATGCGCACCTATTTCGAGGGCGACGGCGGCATCAGTATGAGCGGAAAGAAAATGGTCGAGCTCTCGTGTGTTTCGATGAGCGAGATTTTGATTCATGAGATCCAGGCGGTGTTTTTGAGGTTTGGCATCGCTTCGACAAAACGTTTTGATCGGTACCGAGGAACGCACAAACTGTATATCCGGGGACTCGAAAATTATCGAATTTTTCAGCAAGAGATCAGTTTTGTCTCCGAACGCAAAAACGCTAAATTGGCGCTGCCGATTGCGCAGTATCATAAGGAATATTCGGCGACGGATTTCGTGCCTTTTATCAGCGATTTTACACGCTCTCGCCTCGATCAGAATCAGCCGTGGGCCAAGAGAAATTTTGTGGTAAAGCACAACTTTGATCGCTATGCCAACCTTGAGAAAAACTCCGCGGGCGTGGTTACCGCGCTCGAATCCGAGGCCCAGCCCGGCGTTTCCGGACTTTTTAGGCATCTTTTAAAAACGCGGTATCTGTTCGACCCCATTACCCGGATAGAAAAGACCGGAGTGGAACGCGTTTACTCCATTCGGGTGGACAGCGATTGTCATTCATTCGTGGCGAATGGTTTTATTAATCACAATACGGAAGCGCGTCTGGCCGGCATCACCGACGAGATCATAAGGGACATCGATAAAAACACCGTCAATTTTGCTCCCAATTTCGACGAGACACTCGAAGAGCCCACGCTTTTGCCAGCGGCGCTGCCCAATCTCCTCTGCAATGGCTCAAGTGGCATCGCGGTCGGCATGGCGACGAACATCCCGCCTCACAACTTGAACGAAGTCGCGGACGCGGTGATGGCCACTATTGAAGATCCCGAGATCCAAACCAAAGACCTCATGAAATTTGTGAAGGGTCCTGACTTTCCGACGGGCGCCATGATCTGCGGCACGGAAGGGATCAAGTCTGCCTACGAAACGGGTCGGGGTCTTTTAAAAGTTCGCGCCAAGGCAAGCGTTGAGGAGCTCAAAGGCGGTAAGCAAGCGATCGTCATTAGTGAAATTCCTTACCAAGTCAATAAATCCAATCTTATTGAGAG
>CAZTBX010000112.1:0-15604 GCA_964612035.1 uncultured Planctomycetia bacterium | reverse complement strand
GTACACAGCAGGGATGCCCTTTTGTCGCCCGCGGCCGAGCACCGTGGAGACCGTGACGAGGTGGATCTCCTTCTCCGTCAGGCGCTCCAGGACCTCGTCCAACCGGTCCGGCTGTATGATCGCAATAATGTATTTCATGTTTTCTCCCCCTAGTCTAACATCGTGTAGCCGGCCTCACGATGCTGGGTGAGGTCGAGGCCAATGCGTTCATCCTGCTCAGACACTTTGAGCTTCATGACCACATTGATGATCTTGAAAAGCACGAACGAAACGACAAATGAATACACGGCCGTGATCGCGACCGCCTTGAGCTGGATGAGGAGCAGGCCCGGATTGCCATAAAAAAGGCCATCCGCTCCCGCGGAATTGACGCTCTTGTTCGCCCAAAGACCCGTTGCCAGCGCTCCCCATACCCCGCCGATGCCGTGGACACCGAAAGCATCCAGCGAATCATCGTAGCCAAATTTTGGCTTGAGGTAGGCCACCGCGAAATAGCAGACCACTGAAACGCCAAGACCGATCCAAATGGCGTCTACGGGTCCCACAAAGCCCGCGGCCGGAGTGATGGCCACAAGACCCGCGACAACACCGGTGATCATACCGAGCATGGTCGGGTGCGCGTTGAATTTCCAGTCCAAAATGGCCCAAGTGAGCCCCGCCGCCGCGGCCGCGATATGCGTCACGACAAAGGCGTTGGCCGCCAAACCGTTAGCCCCGAGCGCGCTACCAGCGTTGAAACCGAACCAGCCGAACCAGAGAAGTCCCGCTCCAAGCACGGCAAATGGAAGATTGTGCGGAGGAGAAGTCTTCGCGGGATAACCCTGGCGCTTGCCCATCACAATGGCAGCCGCGAGAGCCGCGAACCCGGCGTTGATGTGAACGACGGTGCCGCCCGCAAAATCGAGAGCACCCATCTGACGGATGAAACCGCCCACGCCCCACACCCAATGGCACACCGGGTCATACACCAGCGTCGCCCACAGCAGTGAGAAAAGGCAGAACGCGCTGAATTTCATCCTCTCCGCAAAAGCGCCAAGTATCAGTGCCGGTGTGATGATGGCGAACATCATCTGGAAGACCATGAACACGTGGTGAGGGATGGTCCCCGCGTAATCCACGTTCGGTTCCGCTCCGACACCTTTCAAGGCCGCCCATGCGAAGCTGCCGATATACCCTTGGATATCGGGTCCGAAGGACAGGCTATACCCGAAAAGTACCCATTGAATGGTGATCAGGCAGGTGATCATGAAGCACTGCATTAAAATGGAAAGAATGTTCTTTTTTCGGACTAGACCTCCGTAAAAAAAGGCCAAGGCCGGGGTCATGAGCAGCACTAAAGCTGAGCTCATCAACACCCACGCCGTGTCTCCCGTATTGATCGTTGGCACTGAAACCTCCTTTGTTAGGTAACAACTAATGTTTGGACTTTATGCGTTGAATGTTTCGGGCATATTACGGGAAGGTAAAAAGGACTTCAGACGGGTTTTAGTCCGGTCTTCCTAGCAGATATCCCTGGCCTATCTCAACACCGAGATCTAGTAGAATGCTCAGGTCTTCCCGGGTCTCGATGCCTTCGGCGATGACTTCGGATCCGAGCACTTGCGTGACTTTGAGGAGGCGCTTCAGCGAGCGCTGGCGCCACTGAGTCTTGGAGATGCCCATCACCCATTTCTTGTCGATCTTCACAATGTCCGGCTCGAGCAAGATGAGGCTTTCGAGACAGCTGCGGCCAAAACCCACGTCGTCGATGGCGATGAGAATGCCGGCCTTTTTGAACTCATTCACGGACGCAATGAGATACCCGGGGTCCCCGATGATCTGCTGCTCGCTGATCTCGATGCAGTAAGTGCCCCGATGCCCGTTCTGCCCCTCTTCGAAGAACTGGATCAGGTTCCGTACCGGAATATCGATGATCGTGGAAGGAAAAAGGTTGATGTGGCGGCGGAATTGTACGGGCATCTGAGAACCCGCGAGGATACAGTTTTTCAGGCACTGACTGTCCACGAGTGTCAGCAGGTTGTTCTCCATGCATACGCGGAAGAAGTCGTCGGGCAGCTCGAGGCCGGGCACTGAAAAACGGCTCAAAAACTCGTAGCCCACGCTTTGGCGGTCGGAAAGACGCTGGATCGGCTGTTTTAGCACGTGATATTCTTTGCCGGTCTTCAGGGCGTCCATGATGCCGCTCAAGTCATCGTCGTCCTCCTGCTCGAGACGGCCGCCCTGACGGTCAAACGAGACACGGTTCTTGCCGTTTTTCTTGCTCTCGCAAAGCACCCTATGCGTGCGCGCCAGGAGCTCATCCACGGACACCGTGTCCTGCAGCACGCTGATGAGACCAAAACTGGCCGTGATCTTGAACGCCGAGTCCATCGAGACGGACACCTGCGACCCCGAGATCGCCCGGCGTATCTTCGTCGCGACGCGCGCACCCTCGGCCATGCGCGTCTGTGGCATCAGCACGAGAAACTCGTCGCCGCCGATGCGTGCCACATAATCGGTGAGCCGGACAAGCGGGGTAAGCTTCGAAGCGATCTCCCGGAGCACCACGTCTCCCACGGCATGCCCCAGCGTGTCGTTCACCTGCTTGAAATTGTCGAGGTCAAAGATGAGCGCGAGAAGTTCGGATTCGTCAGTGTGCGTTCTTTGAATTTCTCTTGAAAGGGCCTCCTGAAGACCTCGTCGGTTCAAAATACCGGTCAGAGGGTCGAGTAAAAGCTGCTTTTCGAGGCGTACGTTGGCGGCCTTGAATTCCTGCGCCAGGGCCTGATGCTCTCTCAGGATCTTGTGCCGCTCGATGGCGTGAAGCACCGTCTGCACGAACATGAAATGGTTCAGTTGTTCTTTTAGGAGATAGTCCTGGGCACCCCGCCTGATGACCTCCACGGCGTGTGACATGTCGTCCACATTCGTGAGAACCACCAATGGTACGTTCTTGATGTTCGAACGCACCCGCGTCAGCGTGTCTATCCCGTGGTTCTGTGACTGGATGAGGTCAAGGACGACGATATCGAAATGCCGCGCCCGCGTCAGGTGGATAGCCTGTTCAACGGTCGCCGCGTATTCAAAGCGAAATTCAATGCCCAGCCGGTTCGCCCGTGAGAGCATGTCCCGGAACGATCGGATATCCACGGCATTGTCTTCGATGAGAAGCCCCGTGATTACGTCCACGATCTTATTCATGGGGTGACCTTTCGACAGGACTCGTGCAAAGCTTGGGGAAAACGACTAGAAAGGCAACTCGGCTAAAATGCGGGAAAGCAACATATGCATCCTTGATATCGGACGATATCAAAAGCATGCATACAGTATACACGACAAATCAGTGTTTTTTTAAAACTTTGTATGTTTTTGAGAAAAAATTTATAAAAAAAGATAAGGCTAGATGCCTTTTTGCTTTCTGTGTGGGAGAATTCCGCGTTTGGAAGCCGTAATAAAGTCGAGCAAAAAGGTCACTTCTTTCGAACGGCATGTTTTTCTTATCTTAGCCGCAGCATGGGTGGTATTGAGGCCGGAAAGGTAAAGGATCTTGTAAGCGTTTTTGATGTCTCGCTTAGCCGCTTCCGAAAAACCGTTGCGGCGAACGCCGACCATGTTAATGGAACCGATCTTGCGCTCGCTATCGTCCACGAGCATGTATGGAGGCACGTCTTTCGTGATGGTGGCATGGCCTCCCACCATGGCGTAGCAGCCGATACGCGTGAATTGATGAACGCCGCTGCCAGCCGAAACGACGCAGTAGCTTTGAAGCTCGGCATGGCCGCCGAGAAGCACCGCATTCCCGACAGTGACGTGATCGCCTACAACGCAATCATGTCCCACATGCGCAAATGCCATGAAAAAGTTGTGGTCCCCGATCACGGTTTTGCCATTTTCCTCGGTGCCGCGATGGACAGTCACGTACTCGTGGAAAGTGTTGTTGTCTCCTATCCTGACAAAGCTGGGAGTCGATGACACGAAGGATTCCTGCTGCGGCTCATTGCCGAGCACCGCACCAATATGGACCACGTTGCCCTTACCAAGCGTGGTCCCCTTTCCGATAAAAGCATGACTGAGCACCCGCGTGCCGTCCCCGATCGTGACTTCATCTTCGATGATCGCATACGGACCGATCTCCACACCAGCGCCGAGACGGCTTTTTTTGCCCACGATGGCGGTTGGGTGGATAAACTGATGTCGATGCTTAGAATGCGTCATTCGGCGTCTCCCCTAGAAACGCCCTAATTCTATCATAAATACCGTTATAACTTTAGGCAGAGGTCCACTGGCTTTCTGTGCTGGATTGGTCTATCATGGCTGCATGAGTGAAAAAAGTTGTATCGATCTGCCTCCGGGCGGTGAAAAGAAGGTGCTTTTGCACTCCTGCTGTGCCCCCTGCTCGGGCTCGGTGATCGAAGATATTCACAAGGCCGGCATTGAACTCACCGTTTATTTCTACAATCCGAACATCCATCCGCGCAAAGAATATGACATCCGTAAAGAAGAGAATGTCCGCTTCGCCGAAAAAATAGGCATCCCTTTCGTCGATGCCGACTACGACAGCGACCGCTGGTTCGAGACCACGCGCGGACACGAAAATGATGGCGAAAGAAGCGACCGCTGTTCGCTTTGTTTCGACATGCGTTTCGTGAAAACGGCCGAGTACGCGTCAACGCACGGCTTCAAGGTCATCACAAGCTGTTTGGGGATCTCACGCTGGAAAGATTTCAACCAGGTCACGCAGGCCGGCATGAAGGCCGCGTCTTTATTTCCAGGTGTCAGCTACTGGGAGCACAACTGGAGAAAAAAGAACGGCTCACGGCGCATGTACGACATCGCCAAGGAAGAAAGATTTTACCAACAGCAGTACTGCGGCTGCGCGTATTCGCTGCGCGACTCCAACCGCTGGCGTAAATCCCAAGGCCGCCCCGCTATCGAGATCGGCAAAGATTACTACTCGCCAGAAGAGAAATAAAAAACTCCGCGGTTTGGAAGCCATTTGAACCCCAGAGTCCCGCCAAGAAGTCGTGCTTTTGATCAAATTCAATAGGCGCCGCGAAAGAAGCCTTTTTGTTTCTTTGGGCTAAATAAAACTAAGTAGATATTTTTCGCTTCTTTAACCTAGCCTCTTTTTGTTCACGTAATATTCGGCGCGCTGAAACCCTTACCACTTTTCCATTCCGCCAAATAACTAATGACCTACCTTCACGGGCTCTTTCTTTGATAAGTTTTCTGACCGCTGCCCTAAGCGCTCTAGAAGCTAATCGATGAAGATTGCTATCACTGACAATACGTTTTGCTTTCATCTACCAGCGCTTACCCAAAACCAAGAGAAGTTCTTTTGTCGTATACACCCTCACCTTATTCTGAGCATGAATGCCCTGATCGTTTGACCAAATTGGAATATGGAGAGTTAGCGCTAGGGCAAGATACGGCGCATCCTCTTTATGGGGCGCTATTTTATTGGCTTCCATCAAAGACGCGGCATAGGTCTTGCGTGGGTATGTTTCTATCTCTTGGGTTAGAACGTAGAAAATCTCTTCCAGGGCTTTTTGAGGCAAACCAATTCGCTTTTGAATTTTGGTATTTCTTTTAAGCAGATGAAGCGTCTCAGAAATCAAATGCTCGGGCGCGTAAAGCTTAAGACGGGAATCGAGAAGCAGTTCTCTTGTGATCGCCTCTTTTAGAAGAGCCGCCAAAAGAATATTGGCGTCAACAATTAACTCCAATGATTAAACCGCCTTATGCTTTCTTAAAACGCTCTTCTTGATAGTAAGTGCGTATTTGTCTATATCCTGCTCGCTCAGTTTGCTTTTGGAGAAAAGCTTATTCATCTTTTCCAGCAAGACCGCCTTTTGCAGAATGGCTTGCCGGGCAACCTCGGACCAGTTGATTTCCTTAAAATGGTCCATTTTTTCTTTTAGATCAGCCGGTATGGCTAATGTCATATTGGGCATTTTGGCCTCCTTAACGCTGATATAAGTATACTATGTGTATACACATATTACAAGGTCTCTTGAAAAAACTCCCCGGGCTGGACTCGAACCAGCAACCCTTCGGTTAACAGCCGAATGCTCCACCATTGAGCTACCGGGGAAAAAATTGTGCCAAAAAGCGCGGCGGACTGCCTACGGCAGACCGGGGAAAATTTTCTATAGCATAGGCATTATACAAAATGCCGGCAAAAAAGGGAGAGGTATTTTCCCAGCACACCTTGTATAATTAGATCATGTCGCAAGCATGGTTCATCATGAAAATCGTCGTTTCAGGCGTGATCATCGCCTTCGCTTCGTCTTTGGCTGGCAAACGGCCCGTACTGGCCGGTTTTATCGTTGCATTGCCTTTAATGTCCGCGCTGAGCCTCCTATTTTCATATATCGAATTTCGGGACATGGAAAAAGCCAATGCGTTCGCCATTTCAATTTTGACGGCCGTCCCCCTCTCGCTTTTATTTTTTCTACCGTTTCTTCTTCACCGGTGGGTGAAACTGGGTTTTTTTGCCACCTATTCGATAGGCCTTGGCTGCGTAGTGCTCGGCTATTTCCTGCATTCCGTGATCACAAAGAAACTTTTTTGATGTCAGAAACCCTTAAATCGTTTATGATAGATAGTCCGTTGGGTGTGAAGCCCAGCGAATAGAAGTTACAAGGAGACGACATGGCCTATCAAGGTGGTGGATTCGGTGGACCGAAAGAAATGTTCAAGGCAACCTGTGCGGAGTGCAAGAACGAGTGCGAGGTGCCTTTCAAACCCAGAGAAGATCGTCCGGTTTACTGCAAGGATTGCTTTTCGAAGCGCAAAAACAGCGGCGCCAGATAAACCTAGATCTGAACGCGACGGGAGCCCCCACCCGAACCCGAGCGCGGCCGCTCCCTTGTGCTATTCCGTCGAGGGTCTGAGCCCGAGATAGAAAGACATGAAAGCCGCGCTGACGACAACGCCTAGATAGGCGTTGACGAGACTGCTGAAGAACGAAAAGACCGCTTGAGCCGCGACACCGCCTTTCAGCGCCACGCTGAGACCCGCGAACACCGCGCCGAGCACTACCCCGATGCCGAACCCGATAGACATGAGGAGGGTCGCGATGGCGATGATCTTCACGAGATCGGAGCCGCCAGATTTGGATGCGCGGAACGGCGGGATGGTCATGTAAGCAAGAGTGACCGGTAAAAATCCTAGAACGTACACGATCCCCAGGAACGGGTTCACCCCTTTACCCACAAGGCTCATACTTTTTCTCACCGAGTCCCACGCCTTCCGGTCATCCGCGACGCTGATATAGGGAGAGAGGAATAAAAGGATCACGAAATAAATCGTGATCGCCGCCAGCACGAGCACGAGGATCACGGCCGGAACCACCTGCGTGTTGCGCAAAAAAGCCACGATGAGACTGGCCACGAGCACGAACGCGCCGATGAACACGGCCACGATGATGCCGATGCCGAGAAGTCTCAGGTAATACTTGGTGCCTGCGGCCGTGAACGCCGAAAGGTCCGCCGTCCCCTGCTTCAGCCGATGGAGAATGTAACCGAGCGAACCCGCCTGCATGAAGATCGTGAATAGGATGAACACGGCTCCGAGAGAAATAGCCAACACGGAAGCCTGCGTGCCTGGTGCCTGAAGGCGGTCTGAAAGAAAAATGCTGATGAGGTTCCAGACAAAGCCGACCATGAAAAGGATGGATACCAGGTCAATGCTTTGCTTGGCCGTGCCGAAGCCTTTTTTGATCGACTCCCCTATTCCCATGTTTTCTCCTTTTTCGTGAGTTCCAAAGCAAAAATCTTCCTAGTGGCTTAAAATGAACTGCTTTAGACTAACAAAAGACTCTTCGGCCTGTCAAGCATTCCTTGTTATCTTTTGTTGACTATTTTAACTATAATTGACAGATATTAAATAATAATGATTTTTATGCTATACTTATTTCCGCCCTAAAAAAGCCCTTTGATGCTAAAAAAACCTATAGTATTCATCCTGTGGAGCGTATGGTTCGTATTTTCGCCTCTGCTCGCGGAGGCGGCGGATTCGGTCCATACCCGCTTGACAAGCGCTCGCCGGCTTGCGGCCAAAAGCCCCGATTTTGCGTTCATGGATTACACGGCGATCCTTCGTGAGTATCCTCAAAATCGCGAGGCCGGGGAAGCGGCATTCGCCGTCGGTGAATACCACTTTGGCCGTAAAAATTACGATGCGGCTGTCGGTGCCTTCAAAGCGTTTCTCTCCCGTTCCAACAACCGCATCGAAGAGCTGGCCGGTCTCGTCTTTCTCGCGAAAAGCGCCGAGTTATGCGCGGACAAACCGCTGCGCGAGCGCGCCGAAGACACGCTGAAACAACGGCTTTCTTCCAAACATTTTTTCATGCTTTTTGAGGACAGACAAGTGCAGGCCTGGCGCTCGCCATTCGGCCGCAACATCGTCATTCGCGAGTTCGTCGACCGCCTGGAGGTCACGCTGAATGGATCCCCTTTCCACACGGTACAACTTCCGTAAAAGAATCCTCGTCGCAGGGCTGATCGTCGCTCTCACGCTGCCTGCCGCCGCGTCGTGGAGCGTGAACCGCTGGCTGTCCCGCAACGAGCCGCAGATCCTCGCCCAGATAGGCGACACACTCGATACGGCCGTGGCCATACGACGCATCCGCTTCGGTCTTTTCGACGGCGTCTGTCTCGACGATTTCGTGATGAAAGGTCTGCCCGGCAGTTACCTGCCCTCTCCGCTTCAGATCGAGAAAGTGCGCATGATCCCTTCGCTTTCGGTGTACCCCCAGCTCGGCATCGCCTGGCGCATCGTGATGGAAAACCCAAAATTCACGGCCCAGGCAGGCGCACAGGATGCGCTGCAGATGGGCCGTTTTTTCAGCGGCTCCCCGAAGATCGTGCGCGATCTCGGGCCCCTTTCGGTGGCGGCAACGCTCAAGTCCTTTGAGATCCGGAACGGCCGGGCGACATTGCTATCTCCTTCACCGCAAAATCCCTGGCGTCAGGATTTTGAAGGTCTTTCCATTTTTCTCGGGCCGCATTGGTTCGGCGGAGAGAGCTTTGAGGTGAAAGGGCACATCGCCGGGAAACCGGATGCGTCTTTCCGCATACGCGGCGTCCTGAAAGACGGCGCGGGAGGCCTCGAGACGAAAATGCGTTTTGATTTCCAGAAGTTCACGACGGCGTATCTAAACCCGCACCTCGTGCAATACCTGCAGCTCCCTGAAGAAGAGCTGACCGCGGCGATCCGGGTAAAAATGAAGAATGGAAAGCTGTCGGCCAAAGGCAGGATCCGCGTGCCCGACATGAGTGAAGGGAAAAGTTTTCTCGTACGCGCCCTCCGGCTTTTTTCGCCCAGCCTTTCGTTCTCCCTGCAGGCCGCTCTCGGCGATTCCATCTGCAAGGTCACGAGCCTCACACTGAAAACACCGCTTGTCGAATTCAAAGGCGGCGGTGATCTGCGCTTTGCCGAGCAGCGTGCACGGTTCAATCTAGCGCTCACTTCCAACAAAATACCTCTGCGCAACCTGGCCGCCATCGCCCCCGAATTCGCGCTGGACTCGGGCAGTATCCAGCTTTTCCTCCGCATCACAGGCTACGGTAATCGTCTGTCACCGGCGCTCACGGTGGCGCTGGAGAACTGCGACCTGACTTACCGATACCGGGCCGTGCACCTGAGCAAACTCGATGGCAAGCTGTATCTGTCGAGGAACCGCATGCATATAGACGAGATGTGGGCTTTCGTGAACGACTTGCCGGTACGGGTGAAGGCTGAGGTCGTGCGCGGTGAAAAAACGCTGGTAAACTTCGAGTGCTCGACTTATCCGGGCCAGATCCCTCTCTTACGGGTGAAAAATCCTTTCAATCTCGCGCTGCGCCTGAAAAGCGTCTGCGGCGATAGCGGCTGCGATCTAGTTGCCTGGCTGAAAAATACGAGTTACGAAGCAAGGGCCCCGAAAGAAGATGTTTGGGAAGTGTCCGTGGCCGGAGTCGCGACGGAAAGCCTCGCCCACTGGACACGCGAGATCAAGCTCCGCTGTCGTTCGCTTACGGTGCGCCATACGGGCGGCACGTTTCCTTTTCGCGAGCTTGTCATCGAGAATCCTCAATTTTCTATCGCGAGAAACGGCGGCGAGCTGCTGTTCGACCTATGGGAAGGCGTGTATCACGGTGGCAATCTGTTCCTCCGGCTTTACCTGAGCGCGGACCGCTTCGCCGGTTCTCCGTGGAAATTGAACTATTCGTTGTCGAACGCCGAGCTGGCACCTCTCGTCGCGCCGTGGGCTGACAAGCTCCCCGTGACGGGGCGGGTTTCCATTGAAGGGGATGCACGCGGCCAGGGCGGGTCCGTGCAGACCGACGCGAAGTTCAGCGTGGCTAACGGCGTGATCGGTCCTCTCGGGCCGCTCGAGAAGCTGGCTGAACAGACGGGGCTGTCGTTCCTGAAAAAATTTGATTTTGAATCGCTTTCAGGCGAGGCCAGCTACGAAAACCTGGAGCTTGATGTGCGCAGACTGCGTCTAGTCTCTCCCCACGCGCGCATGAACGCGGATTTCAAAGTGCTCGCCGGGCGGCGCATTGCCGGTGTAGTGTCCGCCAAGTTCCCCGAAGAAGCGCTGAAAGAGTCCCCCGATCTGCGCTGGCTGCTCGATTATGTCGGAGGAAAAGGCTGGATCGATTTTGACTTCAAGATGGCCGGCTTTCTCAGATCGCCGCGCGTGCAATGGCTGAGCGGCGAGTTTCGCCGGAAGATCGAGGCAAAATTATCCCCCTGGATGCGCGATCAGCTCACGCGCGAGATCGAAAAACGCCTCAGCGCGCAGACGACGGCTTCAAGATAGCGACTGGAGTCAGATCCAGCACGCCCTTCTCGACAAAAACCTCACGATAATGCGTATGATCCCACGCCAAGGAAAGGGCTAGGACGGCGATGAACAGCCAGACGGTTTTTTTTCCGCGCAGGGAGTCGAGAATGAATGCCGCGGCAAAACCAGCCGTCAGACAATAAGACGCCATAGCCGGACTGAGATACCGGAAGTTGTGGAAATAAGGCGACGCGAGTATCGCGGCGAAAAAACATAGGAAGAAAGCAGCCGTAGCCGCGGCGTACGCGGCCTTTTTTCGCACGGCGATCAGCGCGCCGATCAGGAAGAACACAGCGCTTACCGGGCTCAGCGAAAGAAAAGCGAGGCAGAATTCTCCCGGGGCTACACGCTGGAGATCGGCCGCATAGGGGTTGGATGCGATGGATCTTCCCACCAGACGCCACAACTCCGCAACGGAAAGCACCCCTCCGGCCGCTTTTTTTAACATCAGCACCACACTTTCCACCGCAAGCAGGGCGCCGGCTGCCGCAAACATCGCCGCGCGTCGACGACTCTGTGCGGTGAGCACCGCGCAAAGAACGGCGGCAAACAACGCGAACACCCCAAATCCCGTTTCCTTCACGAGCATCGCGTAGACGCCGGATAAAAGAAAAACGATCAGCGAAAACAGCGTTTCTTTCCGCCTGACGATGGCAAAAAAGGAGTACAAAAGAAGAGCCGCCGCAAAAGCGAGCGCGCTGTCCGGCCATGCGCGGCGCGCTAAAGCGAGATCTAGAGGCGAGACTGATAAAAAGAGAACAGAAAAAAACGAGACTCGTGGCCCAAAAAAACGCCAGCCGATGACGGCGGTGACGGCCAGCAAGACGACGCTGAAAAAAACTGACACAAATGCACCGGCCTTCTCCGGTGGCGCGGCGCCTAGCTTTAAGGCCAGCGCCTGCGCGTAGATGTAGCCGATGCGTGTGGGTGGCGGATACACCCAGAAAGAGGGCTCCGATCGATAGGCATCAATGAGATTGATGGTGTTGGAGAGACCGTGAGCGGCAATCTCGGACGCGTATCCGGCATACACCTTTTCATCGGGCGTTCTCTTTTTGACTTCGAGGTCGAGAAAACGGAGAGAGGCACCGCACAGAATGACGGCCGCGATGAGGAAACCCGCGCTCTTTCTCGTCACAAGTAGCCGAAGCGTGTGAACACCTGTAGGATCAGGTTCGCAAAAATAGCGGCGACCAGGTCGTCCCACATAATATTCGAGGACCTGTCCGAACGGTTGAAATACGAGATCGGCCAGGGTTTCCACACGTCCAGAATGCGGAACAGCACATAACCCGCAAGAAAAACACTCAAACGCTTCGGTAGCCAAACAAGCGTGAGCATCATGCCGCACACTTCATCGAGGACAAAACGGATGGGGTCGTGGGCGTTAAAGGCCTTTTGGGCGGGGACGCACAAAATAAAACCGAGCGCGGTGAGGACCACAACCCACACAACTAGCGAATCCGAAAAATACCATGCGATGAGCGCGCCTGGGATACTCCCCCACGCCCCAGGCGCCCACGGCAGGTAGCCGCAGTAGAAAAAGGATGCTAGCAGTCGGACGAGCTTGTCTCGGTTCATAAACTCCGCGCCGTTAGAACTCCGGCGCCGAGACTCAGATATCCCAAAACGAGGCTTAGGGCAATGTTGAGAAAAGCCATGCCCGATCCGGCGCTCTTGGATAAACCTGCCGTTTCGATCATGAATGCTGAAAACGTGGTGAAGGCGCCGCAAAATCCCGCCAATAAAAAGATGCGTGGACCAGCCCCCCACCCCCACTTATCAGCGCCACCGACAATGATCCCTGCCAGATAGCAGCCCAGCAAATTCACGGAAAGAGTGCCGATGGGAAAGCCGAAGAGGTGACGATGGAACGGGCGCTGAATGAAGTGGGAAACGTAGAAACGGGCCAGTGTGCCAAGCGCGCCGCCGGTGATCAAACAAAAGATTTTCAAAAATGCTCCTTCTTGTAGGGCCCCAACGCTCGTCGCCGCCCTACGACTCACTCGTCCGAGCGCCAGTATGAAACACGCCGGCGCTCGGCGAGTTCGTCTCCGGGTCGGGCATTCGCCTCGGCGAAGGAATTGGCGAGTGCCTTTGTGGCACTCGCCTTTTATTAACGGCGCCGAGGCTCTCTTCGACTCCCGTTGGGGCTAGCTACACTATGAGTTTAAGAATAATAAAATCTAGCCCCAACGGGAGTCGAACCCGTGTCCCTACCGTGAGAGGGTAGTGTCCTAGGCCACTAGACGATGGGGCCGAAAGTCCTCTATTTTGAGCCAAAAACAGCCTTTGTCAACTACTTAAAATCGGTAATTTCGTTGTTGCAAGGCGCAGGCCTTTGCTTTATATTATGCGCCTGTCAAAACAAGGCTTTAGCATGCATAACCCAAGCTCCAAGCTGCCTCTCTGGCGATTCACCGACCCGCAAGCGAGCTTTGAAGTCCTTGAGCCCCATAGGCTTAGCAGACTTTATTTCCCTCTCGCGAACGAGGCCAGGATTCTGTCCAGTATCACGCCTAATCTTCACGGCGACATCAAGACCGGCCACAACTCCTTCCTGACACAGCCGGTTTCCATCGAGGACCTGCACAACACGCGTTCCAACCGCAACTTTTGGGTGTATGTTGAAGGGCGCGGCGCCTGGTCTGTCGCGGGGGTGTCGGCGCTTCAGCATGCCGAAAAGTTCACGAACCACCGTGAGAAGGAAAAAGTATCCCTCGATGCCGGTATGCTTTGGCATAAGATCACCCGTGAAAACAAGGACTGGGGCCTGAAAGCCGAGATCACCAATTTTGCGCCGATCTCCTCTGACACCGTCGAGATCATGATGATCCAGATCACGAATACCGGCGGCTCGCGGCTGAAACTGACCCCAACATCGGCTATCCCCATTTTCGGGCGCTCGGCTGATAACCTGAGAGACCATCACCACGTCTCGTCTCTACTCCACCGTATCCTTGGCCACCCGGCGGGCATTGTCGTAAAACCCACGATGTCGTTCGACGAGCGCGGCCATAAGATCAATGAGACCTCTTACTGCGTGCTCGGCGCTCACGGCAGCGGCGATCTCCCCATCGGCGTGTTTTCGACGGTTCCAGATTTCATCGGCGAAGGCGGCCATTTCGAGGCGCCGCAAGCCGTGCTCGATAACCTGCCGCCGCCGCAGAAAGACGTGAACTCTTATCAGGGGAAGTCCGCGATCGGTGCCCTGCGCTTCAAGACCCTGACGCTCGGTCCGCGCGAAAAAACGGGCTTCGTGTTGCTTCTCGGTATCACCGAAAAAGAGTCTGACATTGACGCATGGATGAAAAAGTACGGTTCCACCGTCAAGGCCGAGGCGGCGCTGCGCGAGAACAAGGCACACTGGGTGGCAAAGATCGACGCCGTCAATTTCAACACCCAGGACAAGGTATTCAACGGCTGGTTGCGCTGGGTGAGCCTGCAGCCCACTTTGAGAAAAATATTCGGAAATTCTTTCCTGCCTGACTTCGATTATGGCCGCGGCGGAAGAGGTTGGCGCGACCTGTGGCAGGATTGCCTGGCGCTGCTGCTCACCTCGCCCGCCGAAGCGAGAAAGATCCTCTCGTATAATTTCAACGGTGTTCGCATCGACGGCTCCAACGCGACGATCATCGGCGCGGACGCGCGTGACTTCATCGCCGACCGGAACAACATCACACGCGTGTGGATGGACCACGGCGTATGGCCTTATCTCACGCTCGAGCTCTACGTGCATCAGACAGGCGACCTGGGAGTGCTGTTTGAAAAAGCGCGGTATTTCCGCGATCCGCAGTTCTCGCGCGGCCAAATGAAAGACGTGGAATGGACGGAAACCTATGGCAGAAATCTGAAGACTAAAAAGGGCGAGATCGTCGAACGCACGGTGCTCGAGCACTTGCTTGTGCAGCACCTGGTGCAGTTCTTCAACGTCGGCGACCACAATCACGTACGCCTGGAAAACGCCGACTGGAACGACGGCCTCGACATGGCGTATGAAAAAGGTGAAAGCGTCGCCTTCACTTCCCTCTACGCCTCGAACCTGCGCCACATCGCCGACCTTCTGGAAGAAGCCTCGCGACGGCTCGGTCTTAAAAAGGTGACCCTTTCAAAAGAGCTGCTTCTTCTGCTAGATCGTGTCGCGCCCAAAAAAGTGAATTACGCTTCACCGGCCGACAAACGCCGGCGGCTTCAGAAATATTTCGCCGCGGTGCAGCCCGTCGTTTCCGGGAGAACGGTGGAGGTGCCGATCCGCAAGCTCTGCGCTGACCTTCGACAGAAAAGTGAATTCATGACGGAGCATATCCGCCGCAAAGAATGGTTGCAGCTTTCACCCACGCAGGGGCTTTTCAACGGTTATTATGACAATCACGGACGGCGCGTCGAGGGCGACTTCCCTCAGGGATTCCGCATGACGCTTGCCGGGCAGGTGTTCCCCATCATGGGTGGGGTCGCGAGCGCCAAACAGGTCGAACAGATATTCAGCACGGCGAAGTCACACTTGAAAGACAAGGAACACGGCGGTTTCCGCCTCAACACTAACTTTCACGAGATGCGGCTCGATCTTGGCCGCGCGTTTTCATTCGCTTACGGAGAAAAAGAGAATGGCGCATTCTTCAGCCACATGGCCGTGATGTTCGCCAACGCGTTGTACCAGCGTGGCTTCGTGAAAGAAGGCTCAGAGGTGTTGCATTCCATTTTCCGCATGTGCCTCAAGACGGACAAGAGCAAGATCTACCCCGGTATCCCCGAGTACTTCAATTCCGAGGGCCGCGGACTTTACCATTA
>CAZTBX010000111.1:0-13607 GCA_964612035.1 uncultured Planctomycetia bacterium | reverse complement strand
TTGCCAGGTATGACCCGTCACCAGAGAACGAGGCAGTACCCCGGAATCTGTGTAAAAAACCCGTAGGTCCGGTAAACGCAAGAACAGGTCCACCATGGCCTCGATGGCCAGGCCTATGCGGAAGGCCGCGAGTGAGCGGGTATCGATCGTGAAACTATCGCGTAGAAGCCGGAAAAGGGAAAGCCCGCGACTCATGCGTTTTGAAGCGCTTTCAAGTTCCGGCGCGACTGGGTGAAAGAAGGCAATTTTTTGTCGGAACGCTGAAAACAACGCCGGGCTTCACGCGTGCGGCCTAAATGATGGTAGAGGACGCCGAGACTGTTCAGGTAGATCGGATGGCCGGGGACTTCACAGAGTGCCTTTTTTAGATACAACAGGCCTTTTTGAACTTGTCCTTTTTGATCGAGCGTGACACCCAGCAGCCAGTTGGCATCCGGATGCCTCGGATTCACGACCAGCGCTTTCCGAAGCTCCAATTCCGAATCGTCGTATCGTCCTTTTTCCCGCAAAAAAATGGCCAGATAATAGCGGTAAGAAGCGGAAGGTTTTTTACGCAGTGCCTGCCGCATGCACCGGATCGCCCGGTCTGGGTCTCTGCGAAAAAAAGAATAGCAGATGGCAAGGTTTGACAGCTCATGCGCGGTGAAGCTTCGCGTCCCCACTTCCCTCAGATTCAAGTCGCAGTACCAGCGGTCCTTGCGCCGGATGCGGCCCGGTGGTTTCAGGCTGGAAAAATCATGGAGTGTCGCGTGGCAAAGCCCGATGCTTCCACCGGCCCGGAGAACCGACTCACCGATGTTTTCATGGACGTGCACAGACTCATCGTAATAGATCGCCTTGTCGTTCGTTTTTTTTCTGAAAAGTCGCACGATATGGCTATCGATGAAGCCCGCGGTCCTGGCAAATTTTTCTTCGGCCGGGTATCGGCCATCCAGCGGCCGCCATGAAAAATACAGGCTGTTCGTGGAAGTGTACACGCGCCTTTTTAGATAATAAGCCGAAAAGGCTTTTGACCGGATGGCTTCCCGGATGAGACGTAGGTCGTGTGCGGCGATGCTTTCATCGGCGTCGAGCGCGAGTATCCAGGGGTGCCGGGCCGCGCGGACATACGTGTTGCGGGCTTCGCTGAAGTTGTCTTTCCACCGGTGATGCAAGACACGGGCCCCGGCCCGCTCGGCGATCTGCACAGTGCGGTCGCGCGATCCGGTGTCCACGACGATGATCTCGTCGGCGATGGCCGCGACGCTGGCGAGGCAGCGGGGAAGCAGTTTTTCTTCGTTTTTCGCCAGCACGCACACGGTGAGGCCGGGTCGTACCGCTTTTTTGAGGGGTAGCATGGGCTGAGATTAGAGGTTATGATACCATTTGCGCCGGGCATGGAAAAGAAAGTCGTTTTGATTGGACTTCATTCGGGCATTTGTTAATATACTAGCTTCGTAAATTTGCGGCATTTTCCGGGCGGATGGCGAAACTGGCAGACGCGTCAGCCTTAGGAGCTGATGGGGAAACCCTTGGAGGTTCGAATCCTCTTCCGCCCATCGGTTTTGCTCTTTGTCGTTTTTTTACATAAGCGGGAGTAACTCAGTGGTAGAGTGCAACCTTGCCAAGGTTGAGGTCGAGGGTTCGAATCCCTTCTCCCGCTCCAGATTTTGAGTTTTTCCTACCAGTCAAACAGGAGATCCGATCAGGCATGAAAATAGCTGAATTTTTGAACGAAAAAGCCGTCATCGGGGATATGAAAGAGACCACAAAGGAAGGCGTGATCCGCGAGCTCGTAGACACGCTCGCCAAGGCCGAAGGTATTAAAAATAAGGAAGAACTGTTCAAGGTCCTGCTCAATCGTGAAAGCCTGGGCAGCACCGGCATCGGGCAAGGCGTGGGTATTCCGCACGCCAAGACCAACGCCGTCAAAAAACTCGTCGCGGCGTTCGGGATCGTGCATCAAGGGGTCAATTTCGATGCGTTGGACGGCGAGCCTGCGTACATTTTCTTTTTGCTCGTGGCACCGGAAGATTCCGCCGGCCCTCACCTCAAGGCGCTGGCCAGGATCTCGAGGCTTTTGAAGGACAAATATTTCAGGGAATCCCTCAAGCAGCTGACGGACGAAAAAGCCATTCTCAAGCTTATCCGCGAAGAAGACACAAAAAAGCCTTAAGTTTTAAAGACAACCGGCAAAGGCCGAAACCAATATGGGTTTGTTCAAGTGGTTGTATCCCGGCATGCGAGTCAAGCGCTGGGTGCTGCTGTGTTGTTTTGGAATTATTTTATGTTGTATGGGATTCGTGCTCGTCATCGAGGAGGTCGAGCGCACCAGCGGTAGTCTCGTCGTGCTACTCGGCACCGTGCTGGTCGCGGTGAGCATCCGAAAGATCATCAAGTCCGTAGTGACCGTGCTCCTGCCCGCGCGCGAGGGCGAGCTCGTGAATATCATGTACCAGAAAAGGTATCTCGAGCGCGGTCCGCGCATCGTCGTGATCGGTGGTGGCTCGGGTCTGCCGATACTCCTGCACGGACTGAAGGAATTCACCTCCAATATCACGGCGATCGTGACCGTCGCCGATGACGGCGGTTCTTCGGGCCGTCTGCGCAACCAGTTCAATATGCCGCCGCCCGGCGATATCCGGAACTGCCTCGTGGCGCTCGCCGACGCCGAGCCGATGATGAGTGATCTTTTCCAATTCCGCTTCCAGGAAGCCGGTGAACTCGAAGGGCACAATTTCGGGAATCTTTTCATTCTCGCCATGCTCAAGGTGACGGGGGACTTCGAAAAGGCCATCAAAGAGTCGAGCAAGATCCTCGCCATCCGCGGGCGGGTGGTGCCGTCCACGCTGAAAAAAGTGACGCTGGTGGCGCAGCATCGGGACGGCACGCAGACGATGGGAGAGAGCAACATCGGCAAGGTCAAAAGCCCCATCCGGAGGCTTTATCTCAAGCCGGACGGCTGTGGGGCTACCGAAGATGCGCTCGAGGCGATCGCGAATGCCGAAGCCATTGTCATCGGGCCGGGCAGTCTTTTCACCAGTCTTTTGCCGAATCTCCTCATCGAGGATCTGGCGGGCGCTTTGGCGCGTTCAACGGTCCCCAAGGTCTACATCTGCAACGTGATGACGCAGACGCATGAGACCGACAATTTCACGGCGTTCGACCACGTGAACGCTCTCATCGAGCATTCGCGGCCCGAAGTATTGAGCCACGTCATCATCAACAACGGCCGTATCCCGGCCCATATCCTGGCCAAATACGCGGAGCAGGAAGCATCTCCCGTCACGGACGATTCCGCGAAGATCCGAGCGCTCGGTTACACGGTGATCGAGGACGACATCGTCGATTTTTCCGACATGGCCCGCCACAACTCGCGCCGCGTCGCGAAGCTCGTGCTGGACATCGTCGGCAATCTGAAGAAAAAAACCATGGAAGAAAAAAAGAAGAAGAAAAAACCTCTGTATGTCAAATCCGCCCGATAAAAAGAGTTTGATCCTCTGCGTGCATGCGCATCAGCCGGTGGGTAATTTCGAGAACGTGTTCGCCGAGGCGTATGAAAAGTGTTACCGCCCTTTTTTCGAGGTGCTGGACAGGCACCGCGGCATTCCGATGAGTTGTCATTTGTCCGGCAGTCTGCTCGACTGGATCGAGACGAACCGGCCCGAGTTCATCCGGCTTCTGCGCTCCATGGCTGCGCGCGGTCAGGTGGAATTCCTCGGTGGCGCGTATTACGAGCCGATCTACGGGGCCATCCCCAAAAAAGACCTGTCCGGCCAGCTCAAGCTCATGGCGGAACGCCTGGAACTTTTTTTCGGCACGCGGCCCGAAGGTGCGTGGCTCACCGAACGCGTGTGGGACCCGGACCTCGTGAAGCCGCTCAGCCAGGCCGGCGTCCGCTACACGGTGCTCGATGATCTTCATCTGGAACAGGCGGGCATCCCGGCCCCGGTCACGGGGTTCTACCAGACGCGGCAGGGCGCGGCGTCGCTGGACGTTTTCGCGTCGATCAAGCATCTGCGCTATCTCATGCCATTCCGCAAAGCCGAAGACACGCTCGATTACATCCATTCGCTTGACGCCGGACCCGAAGACGCGCTTGTGTTCGCCGACGACTGCGAGAAGTTCGGCCTTTGGCCGGGCACCTACGGCTGGGTGTACCAGGAAAAATGGTTGGACCAGCTTTTCACGCTGCTCGAAAAAGACCGCGGCATCACGCTCGATACTTTCAGCCGTTTTCGCCGCCGCCACAAGTCCCAGAAGACGGTGAACATTCCCCATGCCAGCTACAGCGAAATGATGGAATGGTCCGGAGGCCGTTTTTACAATTTTTTTGATAAATATCCAGAGAGCGCCTACATGAGGGATCGGATGTTGGCCGTGAGTCGGGACGTGGAACGCGGATCATTCTCGAAGAAGCGTAACGAAAACTTTGGAAAAGCCAAAAAGGCGCTGTACATGGCGCAGTGCAACTGTTCGTACTGGCACGGAGTGTTCGGCGGCCTGTACCTGCACCATTTGCGCTCGGCAGTGTTCGAAAATCTCATCAAGGCCGATCATTTTCTCGATGGCGCACCGACGAAACCGGGATCACAGGCCAAGATCGAACCGCATCGTTCGCGCTCGGGCGTCCGATGGAAGCTGCGACAGAAAGAGATCACTACCTATTTCAATCAAAATTATGGGGCCGCGCTCGAGGAGCTGGATTTCATACCGATGTCGGTGAACCTGATGTGCAATCTCCAGAGGCACCGCGAGCTTTATCACCGCATTCTCTCCAACGGCCACACGCCGATGAACGGCCACGCGTCCTCGATCCATCAGCTTCTGGGCAGCAAGGAAAAAAATCTCGACAAGATCCTTTTTTACGACCCGGTGAGGCGACTCTCGTTCCTCGACCATTTCTTCGCCCAGCCTTTGTCGCTGGAGGATTTTCAGCGTTCGCAATACACGGAGCTCGGTGATTTCGTCGATAAACCTTATCGCCTGTTTTCACGCCGCGACGGCGCAAACGCGCGCCTTGTTTTCCAGCGCCGCGCCGCGCTCAAGCTGGCCGGCGAAAGCGTGCCGTTCAGCGTGACAAAGACCGTGCTGCCCAAGGGACATTCGGGACTGCGCGTGCAGTACACGCTGAAAAACCATTCGTCGAAGAACCTGCGTTTCGTTTTCGGCGTCGAATTCAATTTTTCCATCGGGGACCTTTCGGCAATGAAGGGTTTTTCCAAGAGAAAGGGCCGGACCTGGACTTTCAACGATTCGTGGCGCGGCATCGAGCTCAAGCTCTCATCGGACGCCGAAGCCGACCTGCTCGGCACGGCGGTGGAGACCGTGTCCGGATCCGAGGCCGGCCTCGAAAAAACCTATCAGCAGCTGGGTGTGCTTTTGCAGAAAGAGATGCATTTGAAAGGAAAGGAAACCAAGGAGCAGCTCATCGAGCTTGAGGTGCGCTGAAAACATAACATGTACGTAACATGTTCTTAAAGAAAAAGATTAAGATCAAGGATCCTCAGGGGCTCCATGCGCGGCCGGCTTCCATGTTTGTAAAAATAGCGAATAAGTTCGAATCCGACGTCACCGTCCGAAAAGGACACGAAAGCGTTGATGGCAAGTCCATCATGGGGCTCATGACGCTTGCGGCCAACCAGGGCTCGGTGATCGAGGTCGAGGTGAGCGGGACGGACGCCGAACAGGCAATGGCTGAGCTCGAACGGTTTTTAACCACGGAATCTCCAAAATGAAAACATTGACTGGCATCGCGGCTTCTCCGGGCATCGTGATCGGGAAGGCCTTCGTCCTGGACAGCCAGGAGGCGGTGGTCCCGAAAAAGACCATCCGCGATACACAGGTGCACAAGGAGATCTCACGCTTTCAGGACGCGCTGACCATGACGCGTGCCGAGATCCAAGGTATCCGCGACAAGATCTCACAGGAGATCGGGCAGGAGCATGGGGATATTTTCAACGCGCATCTTCTCGTGCTCGAAGACCGCGCTATCATCGAAGAGGTGATGGAACGCATCAAAAAGGAAAAGCTGAGCAGCGAATTCATCTTTTCCCAGGTGTTGAAAAAATACGTGTACTCGTTTTCCAAGATCAATGACGAGTACCTGCGCGAGCGGGTGAGCGACATCGGCGACGTCGGTCGGCGTGTACTGCGGCACCTGATCGGTGAGCAGCGTACTTCACTGAGCGATCTGAAGGAAAAAGTGATTTTGATCGCCTATGACATTTCGCCGAGCGATACGGCGGTCATGCACCGGAAAAACGTCGTCGGTTTCGCGACGGACATCGGTGGCCGCACCTCACACACGGCCATTATGGCCAAATCGCTCGAGATCCCCGCGGCCGTAGGTTTTGAGACCGTCACGCAGGAGGTAAAAACTGGCGATACCGTGATCCTGGACGGCACCAAGGGCATCCTAGTCATCAACCCGACGGCCTCAGAGCTCGCGAAGCACCGGCAAGAGCAGGTCCGCTATCAGGAATTCAGCAAGGGCCTGATGAAGCTGAAAGACCTGCCCTGCGTTACCACGGACGGGCGCTGCATCGAGCTCGCGGCCAATATCGAGCTTCCCGAAGAGATCGTGTCCGCGCGCGCCCACGGCGCCGACGGTGTCGGTCTTTACCGCACCGAGTTCGTGTACATGAACCGCACCGATCTCCCTTCCGAGGAAGAACAGTACCAGGCCTACAAAAAAGTGTGTGCTTACATGGCACCAAAGCCCGTCATTATCCGCACTTTTGATCTCGGCGGCGACAAGTTCCTCTCGCATCTTGAAATGCCGCATGAAATGAACCCGTTTTTGGGGTGGCGCGCTATCCGTTTCTGCCTGGCGACGCCGCACATCTTCAAGGTGCAGCTGCGCGCCATCCTCCGGGCCAGCGCTCACGGCAGACTGAGGATGATGTACCCGATGATCTCCGGAGTGGGGGAGCTGAAACAGGCGAACACGCTTCTCGACGAGGTGAAGGCCGAGCTGCGCGAGCGCAAGGTCGCGTTCGACGAAGACATGGAGATCGGCGCGATGATCGAGATCCCGTCCGCGGCCATGACCTGCGACATCTTGGCGAACCACGTGGACTTTTTCAGCATCGGCACGAACGACCTTATCCAGTACGCGCTCGCGGTGGACCGCATCAACGAACGCATCGCCTATCTTTACGAACCCGCGCATCCGGCCGTGCTGCGGCTTTTGCAGCAGATCATCCAGACCGGACACGAGAAAAAGATATGGGTCGGCATCTGCGGAGAAATGGCCGGAGACCCGATGTTCACGCCGGTATTGGTCGGCATGGGTATGGACGAGATCTCCACCTCGCCGGTCATGCTACCCGAGATCAAGAAGATCATCCGTTCGATGAGCTACACCGAGGCGCAGGAGATCGCTAAATTCGTGCTGACGCTTCAAACGGGCACGGAAGTGGTCAACTTTTTAAAGCTGAAGTACCAGCAGATCTTGCACAATTCGGCTACCAAGAAATAAGAAAGCGATCCATGAAGGCTGTTATTCTCGCCGCCGGTTACGCGACGAGACTTTATCCGCTGACACAGAATATGCCCAAGTGCCTGCTGGAGGTGGGCGACCGGACTATTCTCGACGCCTTGTGTGAAAAGCTGGAAGCCGTCCCCGACATCGACGAAGTTCTCATCGTCACGAATGCCCGGTTCTATCCGCAGTTCGAGGCGTGGAAGCGCGGTTTCCGGGGCCGTCTGCCGGTGCGTGTTTTCGACGACGGGACCACTTCCAACGACGACCGCCTAGGCGCCATCGGCGATCTCGGCCTCGTATTGAAGGAAGCTCGGGTGAAGTCGGATCTCCTGCTTTTGGCCAGTGACAACCTTTTCGAGCAGGGCTTGGAAACTTTTCTTTCTTTCGCGAGGTCGAAAAAAGACGCCGTGGTGCTCGCCGTGTACGACATCGGCGATAAAGATCTGGCCGCGGGGAAATTCGGCGTGATCGAGTCGGACGCTTCCGGTAAGGTGTTGACGATGGAAGAGAAGCCGGCAAAGCCCCGTTCGAGCTTTATCGGCATGGGCGTGTACTATTTTCCGGCTGCAACGCTCCCCAAGACCTTCGAATACCTCGCCGCAAAGGACGCGCAGGACGCGCCTGGGCATTACATGCGCTGGCTGCTCGGCAAAGTCAAAATTTTTAGCTTCCAGTTTTTTGGGATGTGGTATGATATCGGCGATTTGGAAGCCTTAGAAGAAGCTAGACGCCTTTTTCAACCCAAAAAATAATTTATAAGGAAAGAAATGCCGAAGCCTGACACCTACCTTTTCACTTCCGAAAGCATCACCGAAGGCCATCCCGACAAGGTCGCCGACCAGATCTCCGACGCCATCCTCGATTCGATCATGGAAAAAGATCCGATGGGACGCGTTGCCTGCGAAACGCTTGTCACCACCGGCCTTGCGTTCGTCGCAGGAGAGATCACGACCTCTTGCTACGTCGACATCCCAAAGATCGTCCGCAATACCATCCGCCAGATCGGCTATGACAGCCCGATGTATGGTTTTGATTCGCATACCTGCGCTGTTATCACGTCCATTCAGGCGCAATCGCCGGATATCGCGATGGGCGTCGACACGGGTGGCGCGGGAGACCAGGGGATGATGTTCGGTTATGCCACCAACGAGACTTCGGAATACATGCCGATGCCGATCTCTCTAGCGCACAAACTCACGCGGCAGGTCGCCAAACTCAGAAAGACGAAAGCGCTGCCGTATCTTCGTCCCGATGGCAAGTCACAAGTCACGGTGGAATACCACGACGGCAAGCCGCAGCGCGTCGACACCGTGGTCGTGAGCGTGCATCACGATAAAACGGTGAAGCTAAAGGACATTACTCGGGACATGACACAGCACGTCATCAAAAAGATCATCCCGCCACAGTATCTCGACAAGAAGACGCGTATTCTCGTGAATCCGACGGGGCGCTTCGAGGTCGGAGGCCCTCAGGCGGACACGGGGCTCACGGGCCGCAAGATCATCGCGGACACCTACGGCGGCGTTGGTTCGCACGGCGGTGGTGCTTTCTCCGGCAAAGACCCGACGAAAGTCGATCGCTCGGCGTCGTACATGGCGCGTCACATCGCCAAGAACATTGTTGCGGCGAAGATCGCCTCCAAGTGCGAGATCCAGATCGCCTATGCGATCGGTATCCCACAGCCTGTCTCGATCATGGTCAACACTTTCCACACAAGCCGCCACTCCAATGAAAAGATCAGACAGCTGATCACGAAACACTTCGACCTCACGCCGTTGGGCATCATCCGTGATCTCAAACTGCGCCGGCCGATCTACCGACGCACGGCGGCGTACGGACACTTCGGGAGGAACGAGGAAGGTTTTACCTGGGAAGAGATCGACAAGGTCGCCCAGCTTCAGAAAGGGCTTTGATGAAGTCTGATATCGCGGACGCGCGCCTAGCGTCCAAAGGCAAGGCACGCATCGAATGGGCCGGCAACCAGATGCCGGTTTTGAAGCGCATCGGTGAGCGCTTTGCGAAGGAAAAACCTTTCAAGGGTCTGCGTTTTTCCGCCTGCCTGCATGTCACTAGCGAAACCGCGAATCTCATGATCGTCCTGAAGGCGGGCGGCGCCGACACCGTGCTCGTCGCTTCGAATCCTCTCAGCACTCAGGACGACGTGGCGGCCTCTCTCGTCAAAGACCATCGCATCACGACGCTTGCCAAAAAAGGCGAGAACACCAAGAGTTACTACGCGCACATTTACGCCGCACTGGAACACCGTCCGCATCTGACGATGGACGACGGGGCGGATCTCGTTTCCGCGATCCACAAAGAACCGGGCAAGTACCTGCAAAGCGTCGTGGCGGGCACGGAAGAAACGACGACGGGCGTCATCCGCCTGCGCAGCCTCGAAAATCAGGGCAAGCTTCTTTTTCCGATCGTCGCCGTGAACGATGCCGACACCAAGCACTTTTTTGACAACCGTTACGGCACCGGCCAATCAACGATGGACGGCATCATCCGCGCGACGAATATTCTCATCGCAGGCTCAACGGTCGTGGTCTCGGGTTACGGGTGGTGCGGCCGCGGCGTCGCGGCGCGCGCCAAAGGCATGGGGGCGAAAGTGGTGGTCACGGAAGTGGACCCGATGCGCGCCCTCGAAGCCGTGATGGACGGTTTTCAGGTGTTGCCGATGGCCGAAGCCGCTAAGATCGGTGACGTGTTCGTCACCGTCACTGGCGACAAAGGTGTCATCCGGAAAGAACATTTTCTCAAAATGAAAGACCAGGCCATCGTGTCGAACTCCGGCCATTTTGACGTGGAGATCGATACGGCAGCTCTCAGACGCATGGCGAAGAAAACCCGGACGCTTCGCGATTATGTGGAAGAATTCACGCTGCCGAACGGCCGGCGTGTTTACCTTTTGGCGGAGGGGAGACTCGTCAATTTAAGCGCGGCCGAAGGCCACCCAGCGATGGTCATGGACATGAGCTTCGCCAACCAGGCGCTGTCCGCCGAGTGGGCGCTGGGACAGCGGCGCTCGCTGGAGAAAAAAGTTTACAAGATACCTGCCGAGATCGACCGCGAGATCGCCCGCATCAAGCTGAAGACCATGGGTGTCTCGCTGGACCGTCTCACCCCCGAACAGGAAGAATACCTTTCCACCTGGGAAGCGGGCACCTAAGAAGCGTTTTTGATCAGGTAGATCCCTACCCCCAGAAAAAGAAGGTTCCCGAACCACGCGGATAAGAACGGCGGCAGCACGCCTCCTTTGCCCAGCGCCAGGCAGAAAGAACCGATCCCGTAATACAGCGCGACGATGACGACACTGGCGCCGATGCCCCGGACCATGCCGCTGCGTTCCGGACGCATGGCCAGCGGCGCCCCGATCAGGATCACGACGAAACTGACGAACGGGAACGCAAGCTTGTAATGGAAATCGACGAGCAGTTTGCGCAGCATTTTATGGCTTACGCCGCGCAGGTGCTCCATGTAATCGCGAAGATCCTTCGTGCTCATGAAATCGATCTTCGAAGTGGACCGGATGAAGTCTTCGGGTTTTTGGTCCAGGTCGATCTCGAGATTTTCTGAAAAAACCGGTTCACCCACAAGCTCATTGTCCCTGCGGTTCATCCGGTAACTTGTCGCTTCCGAACACACCCAGCGTCCATCGACGTACTTCGCCCGTTTGGCCGTGATCTTCGTCTGGTACGTCCGTCTCGGGCTGTCTTCGAAGATCACGACATCGTGCAGTGTCTGGCTGGAGATCTCAAACTCTCTGGCGAACACGATGCGGTTGCCTTTGCCGTACAGCGTCACGTTTTTCAGCGCCCTGGCGCCAAAATCATCGCGGCCCTCCTGGATCAGCCCCTCCAAAATAGCGGCCGAGGTGATGGAGGACTTCGGCACCAGTGTTTCGTTCAGGAACAGTGTCGAAAAGCTGATCAGAAATCCGGCGAAGAGATAGGGTGCTAGGATGTGCAGCTCGCTCAGGCCGCTGGCCTTGAGCGCGATGATCTCATTGTGCCGGCTGAGGCTGCCGAGAATGTAGAGCACCGACACGAGCACGGCGACCGGCGTGATCTGGACGAGGATAGCCGGCGCGGAGTACGCGTAATAGCTGAGGAGGATGTGGGCCGGCACCTTATGCTTCAAAAATTCGTCCATGTTGTTGAAGGCGTCTATCACCACAAAGAGAATGAGAAAAAGGACCAGGCAGTAGAGCACCGCCGCGATGAAGTCTTTGATGAGATAGCGGTCCAGGATGCGCATGTTAGTTCTTCACGACTTTCAAGAAAAGGAAAGCGCCGAGCCCTCCGACGACGAAATTGGCGCACTGCAGAGCAAGAAACGGCGGCGCCACCCCTTTTTGCGCCAGCGCCTTTCCCCCGATCAGGAGCAGCCAGTAAACGGTCATCAGGACAAGCGCGATCCCAAAAGTGAAAGGCCGCTCGCTGCGCCGGGTCGTGATGCCGAGCGGGATGCCGACGAGGAGGAATGTCAGGCTCGACAGCGCGAGGGCGATCTTGTTGTGTATCTCCGTCGAAAGGGGATAAGTCGCCCGGATCCCCGCCTCGCCGAGGCGCTCGATCTCGTTTCTAAGCTCGCGGACAGTCATGTCTTTTGGTTTTTTTCCGAGTTCTTCGGGCTCCGTCGCGTCCGAGAGGTTCAGCGGCAGCTCATAGGTCTTGAAGTTCAGCTTGTACAGTTTGGCCGGGTCTTTCGGGTCCGGTTCGTCGCTGGTGCCATGGATGAGCTTCAGCTTGATGACGCCTTTTTCCGGAATGGAAATGAGCTCGCCTTTCTGCGCGATGATGGTGCGCGTCGGTTTGCCCTCCTGGGGCTGGTAGATGCGCACGCCTTTCAGTTTGTTCTTATCGATCTCGTAGATGAAGATCACGAAATTTTTGAAGGTCTTGACGAAAGTGCCTTCCTCGAGCGCCGCCGAAGGGTTCTCGATGCCGACACGCATGAGAAGCCGGCGGTAATTGTAATGGCTGGTCGACGCGATCTGGTCGGAGAGGACGAAGGAAAAAAGGCAGATCATCAGCGTGAAGATGAAAATAGGCGCAAGGCCGTTCGCGAGGTTGATGCCGTTGGCTCGCGCGGCCGTGATCTCGTTGTCCACGGAAAGCTTCCGGAAGGCCAGAAGCGCCCCGATGAGCACGGACATCGGGATGAGGAATATCAGCATGAACGGTAGCGAATAAAAAACGAGCTGAACCACGATCGAGACATCCACCGATTTGTTGAAGATGAAGTCAGCCATTTGCACGAGACCACGGCCCAAGAGGAAAAGAAGCAGGAAACCCGCCAGCGAAGACAGGAACGGACCGAGAAATTCTTTGAGGAAGTGGTCTGGTAGTATGCGCACGCCTAGATCCCTCTCGCCAGAGCCAGCACCGTGACCGAGCGCGCGCCGGCTTCTTTCAGGGCGCGCGCACATTCGGAGGCGGTGTGGCCGGTGGTGAGAATGTCATCCACGAGAAGCACTCTTTTGGAATGGAAACGGCTCTCTTGGGCCGCAAAAAGGCCTTCGACATTATCCTTTCTCGCGGTCTTGGACAAAGACGACTGCGGCTGGCCGGATCTTTTCCGGGCGAGGCCGCGGGAACTTTCGGCAAGCCCAAAACGGGAAGCGAGGGTGCGCGACAAAAGTTCGGATTGGTTGAACCCGCGCTCGCGTTTTTTAGACGCGTCGAGCGGCACGGCCGCGGCGGCATCCAGGGTTTCGGTTCCGAGGTGCGTGTCCACAAAAGTGCAAAGACTATCGGAGAAATATTCACCGAGCGAGCTTCGCCCAGCAAACTTGTATACCTGCAGCAGCTTTTTCACCCCGCCTTCATAAAAAAAGCAGGCGTAAGCGCGGTCGAAGTGGAAGCGCCCCGCGTCACAATTGCCGCAGAGCGGCTCGCCGGCGGTCATGCCCGGAGCGGTGCGGCCGCAGCGCACGCAATGCGGAGCGGGGATAAAGCGGATGCGTCTCTGGCAGTCGGGGCAGATACCGGGGAACGACTGCATCGGAACATTGCCCGAGCAAAGTTCGCAGGGGGATGGAAATAATAGGGATAGCGCCGTCCGAGAAAGGACCTTCAGCATAGACAGCAATATAGCACGGCTTACCCAAGGCGTCTATTCTGGGGCCAGCGGGTGT
>CAZTBX010000110.1:0-5862 GCA_964612035.1 uncultured Planctomycetia bacterium | reverse complement strand
GAAACCGGCTTCCTTCAGGCCCGCCACCACCTCATTCACATTGGGCTGTGAGAGAAATCCGGCCCGCTTCTTTCTCATGCCATCGTCATTGTGCAGTCGCTTGATCTCGTCACGGATGGAGGCGTATTTTTCATCTTGATCGACAAGCTCGATGGCTTTTTGGTCCACAGCGTCGAAAAAAGTGTCCATGATCACGACGTCTTTCGGCCGCTTGTCACTTTCCATACCGGCACTGCCCACGACGAACCAACCCCAAGGTTTTAGCGAGTCAAAAATACCTCGGAAAGTCGAGGGCCTTTGGTTTGGGCGCACCAGGTGGATCGCGTTGTTCATCATCGCGATGTCCACGCTGCTCCGGACACCGGGTATCTCGGAGACACTCGTGTACACACCACCCTCCATCCCTTTATTGAAAGGCAGGATGTAGTGCTCGGTTTGTGCGAATTCCTTCCCCACGAACGGTCGTATCAGTTTCTGGGCAAGATAGGTAAATTCGCGGGCCAATGGAAAATCCACGTCCGTAGTGATGAGTTTTGCTATTTTCTTTTCTGAACTGGCAAGAGCCTCCTGCAGTGCGAGTGACGCGCCGCCAGTGCCTGTGGATATATCGAGCACCACGGAATCCGGGCCCAGACGTTTCACGAGCGATGTGACCAGCGGCCCGCCGAAGGTGTGGCGTTTGTTGCTGGCAAACCATTTGGATCTGTCCACTTCGCCGTATGCCACTGCGCTCGGACCGTCAGGACGCGTTTCGTCGTAAGCTAGAAGCTCAGGCGGGACTTGGGCTGATTCAGTCGCCAACCTGGCCCCAGCGCTAGACAGGACAATCCGCTTATCGACCCCGCTGTATGTAGCAATGAGATTGTCCTTTTCATAGATATTGAACCCAGTTGCCCAATCTTTGTTGGCCAGCGGCTTCAGAGTGATTTGCCGGGCGGCGTACGAGGAGCCAAGGTTGTAGCGAGAGCCATCGAATCCAAAGCGGCCTTTCGAGTCCGTGTGTCGTATCGCATGGGGGTCCACAAAATTGAAAACATTCGTTTTTGGATCTTTTTCGGCGATCAAAACATCACCGTCATAAACTTTAAAACCACGACCCGAACCTGGCTCTTTCCCTATCCATGGCTTGATCGTCAGCGTTTTGTTTCCGTAAGCGGCACCCAATTCATACAGAGATCCTTGGAACGGCAGTCTGCCGGCTTTGTCCGTTACTCTTTCCCAAGAGGGATTCACGAGACCAAAGTTTCCTGTTTTCGGATCTTTCTCCGCGATAAGAACTCCTCCGTAGTAAACCCTGAAACCTTCGCTTTGGGCGTTCTCGCCCACCCAAGAACGGACGATGACAGTCTTTGATCCATAGGCCGCATCTAAGTTATACCGCTCTCCATTAAAGGAAAAACGCCCTTTATCATCTGTCGATCTTTCGATATTTTCTTCAGCAGTGGTTTCTTTTGGTTTTAGAAGCTCTTTCGCCTGCAAAAGAATATGCAGTTCCTCGGTTTTATCTGAATTCCAATTGGCTTCTATATTAAGAAAAGCAACTTTAACGACGCGGATCTTTGCGACTTCGGTCGCATCCACAATAACGGGAGTGCCATCGCTGGAACGGCCCACGCTAATCGCCGCGATCGAGAACGACCCGGGCTGTGACATGACCGGGGCTGAAGAACGCAGGTATTTTTCTTCATAGGGCTTCAGCCAATCCAGCAGATCCGCTTTTTCGTCGAGCGCCTCTCGCAATTTTTGTATCAGTATCGGAGCAAGTGTGTTGACCCGGTCCGCAGATGTCGCGAGCCGCGCGCCGCTTTCCAATTGGCTCTGCTCTTTCCGGAGTTTTTCAAGATAGGCGGTCGCGTGGGAAACGAACGGTTCTTGGTCCACGGCATCCTTGCTTGAAAATCTCATTTCCAGCGGCTTGTGGGTCGTGCGACCCGCTCTTGTCACCGACCAAGTGTCCGTTTGCTGTCCTTGCCAATCGTTCGCATGAGTTTTTTTCAGCCCCGGGAGCTTAAGAAGTCGGTCACCCACAACAAGCTCGGGCAAAACGGGAAAGCCCTGCGTCTCGCGTTTCCTTACACGGGAAATTCGTTCCGCGCGTTTCCTTTGGATGTCCGTAAGGTGTTGGCGGATGGGCTCTAAAACTTTTTCCGCGCCCAGGAAAGCGGTCAATAGTTCTTTTTCCTCTTCCACTGAAACGATCCCATCCACATGGCCGCGGCCGAGGATGAACTTGGCGCTTTGGTATGCCTTCGGAAATTCGTGCAGTGTCGGACGGCGGCGGCGCTGACGGCGTTGATCTTCGGTGCCCTTCACAACTTTCTTGCCGGTGAACCCTTTGCTAGAGCCCGCTTCGATCAAAAGCGCGTCCGCGTCCTGAAAAGTCGCAAAACTGGCGCTATCTCCACCATAGGTGTAGTAGGCGATGAGTCCGATGATCTGCGAACCGGATTTTTTGAGACGCGTGAGTCCAGCAAGTACCTTGTTCAACGGATCCATGGAGCGTTGGCCATCCTGTTGTCTCGCCCCGCTCGCGGTATCGATGAAGACTACAGGGATCGGATAAAATAAATACCGGTTGCGCTCAAGCGCGTGCTCAAGGGCGAGCGTTATCTTTTCCCCGGTGACCGCGGAGGTGTCGCTCGCGTTCACCCAGCGCGGGTCTTTCACTATCAAAAGCACTTCTTTGCCCGAGATCTTCACGTAGCCCGTGAAAACACCACTCAGCGAGCCGGTGATCTCTTGCGCCTTTTTCAATTTTTCTTCCATTTCATTCGCTTTGAATAGGTCTGGGTACGCCTTAGCCAGCGGCCCATAGAAATCGATCGTGCCATCCATATCGGCAATGTCTGGATGCAGTTCCTCCAAGATCTCAAGCTGTCCATCCGGAGCGCTATCCACCAGCTGTTCAAGCCTGTCCTGTATCGAGATCCGCTGCTCGGCGAGAGAACGGGTGCGGACAAGCGGCTGGGTAGACCTGATGACTTCGTTCCCCTTGGGACGGAAAAGCTGGTAGCGCTCCTCGAGTATCTGGTCCACCGTTTTCCCATCCTGCTCGCGCAGGAACTGCGCGATGATGTGTCTCATGTTTTCATACTCGGGTTTCGGGAAACGATGCGCGCCACCCAGGGGTTCTTCGATAATGCCGTTATTGATGCCATCCTTCAACGACCTCTCGGCGTCCGAATGACAAGACTCGGCGAGCACATTCAAAAACTCTAGTTTCAGAGCCTTGAACGCCGCATCCGACGTTTTTTCAATAACAATCCCTCTGGACTCGGCAATGCGCTTTACGATGTCGTCGCCGCCAATGATGTTGTAGGAGCCCTCGAGCACCGCCACATAGCGCTGGGCATTACCCCACATGTACACGGGCCCCGCCTGTGTGGCTGTCATACTGCCGGCGCTACCCGCCTCACCGGTGATGAAGTGTATCGCGGGAACCGTGAGCTCTTGTTGGACCTGTATCGCATAGGATACAGACCCCGACTGGTCGTGGATCTCGCTCACAAGACTGTTGTCCGCGCCGGGGCTGTCGACAAAAGTAACGATAGGCAAACGAAGCCGCTCGGCCAACCGATAAGCGCGAACCGCCTGCCAGTAACCCCATGGGTGAGTCATGCCCTGGTTTCGCGTCATCATCTCCTGAAAATTTTTACCTTTTTGAAGCCCGACCACGACTACCGGCCGCCTATTTCTTGGATTGTCCGGATCCGAGAACAGACCGATACCGGTGAGAACAGAATCATCCTCGAAATTGCCCTCGTAGAGAGCCGTCACGTACTCCGCCGCTTCTTCGACAGTAAAACCCCATTGGAAAGCCGCCGTCTGCACCTCTTTCAGCGTGGGAACATAACGACGTGTAGCGTCCTCTTGCACATCCTTGTAGGAAACCTTGGACTTTGCCCGAAGCGCTTCATGCAGGGGATTGATAGTGTCTTTGATCTCGTGGAATGAACTAAAAATATCACTTTTCACGATATCGCTGGCTTTGGGCCTCGACAATTCACGGCCGATGGCTATCCTGTCGACAAAAGAGAGCTTCTTGTAACGCTCACGGATCATACCCCACGCCTTTTCAAATATCGCATCACGCCCGGGCGCATCCTGGACAGATCTCAACTTCTGCTTCATCGACACCAGCTCCTGCGCCAAATCCGTCAATGGCTCCGTGAAAAAGAGATCCGGATCTTCATCGAATAATTTTCTGGCACGCACGGTCTCTGCGTCAGGAATGGTTTTTGAGGCAAGCGCCAGACGATCCGGCTTGTTCAGATCACCAGTCTTTGGAATTTGATCAACAAAAATAAACCGCTTGGGTACTTTAAAATGCGCTAATTCTTTTTTTGCAAATTCTCTAAGCGCTTCTTCATGGCCTGAAACCTCTTTATCGGCCACCAAGAACGCAACGACCACTTCGCCCCAGCGTTCGACTAAATTTCTAAATTCTTCGTCATTACCGAAAAAATTGGGATCACGAATACCGACCACCGCCGCGTCATGCACCCCGGAATAGGCAAGCAGGGTTTTTTCCACCTCCGCTGGGACCACATTCTCTCCACCTGTCACGATGACGTCTTTTGAACGCCCAGTGATCGTGACATACCCGTCCGCGTCCAAAGAAGCCAGGTCTCCCGTACGCAACCACCCATCGGGGGTAAATGCCGATGCGGTTGCCACAGGGTCCTGCCAGTAACCTCTCATCACCTGAGGCCCTTTGATCAGAAGCTCTCCGTCGTCGGATATTTTGACCGATACGCCTTTGGAAGCCGGCCCGACAGTACCCGGTTTTTCAGAGTCAGTGGGATTTGTGAAAGTGCTCGGAGCTTCCGTGAGACCATACCCTTCGATCACGCGGGCATGAGTGGCGGATTCGAATTTCTTTTTGGCATTTCCAAGGTTCGCTCCGCGGCTCAATCCGGTGAGACCCGTGAGATCCACACCGGCTCCGGCCAGATCATAGAACGTCGTGGGGACGCCAAAAAACAGAGCCGCTTTTTGTTCACTGAGAGTTTGCGCCAAAAGGCGCGTGTATTCGCCGGAGGTCTGATTTTCTGAAAGTCTTGGGATGAGAAGAAGCGGACGGCCCTGGAGCACGGCGGACCACACCGAATGGGACCCATAGGTCCCGGGGGGCAAAGCGCTAGCCACAACACCCGGAGGAATGTTCTTGATCCATTCGAGATATTCTTCGAGGACGGCTGAGAAATTTCCGTGAGTGTGTTCCACGATCTTCGAGTCGCCAGTAGTTCCCGAGGAAAAACTTAGTTGGGCTAGGTCCTGCGCCAGGACCTTCACCGCCGGCTCCGTCGTGGACTGAGTCTCTATGGCCGTTTCCAGCCGCTGACCGTCACTGACGCGCAGATCCGGTAGACCAAGACCTGTGACCAAAACCTGCAATTCCGGAAAATTTGCTTTGATCTTTGAAAATTCTTTTTGGTCATGAGTATCAAAAAGCACCAAAACGCGCGGGGTTGTCTTTTGCAAAAACCGCTGCATCTCCGAGGCATTCCATTGATTTTTGAACGGCACGCGGACAGCGCCCGCTTTCCAAACACCCATACTGACATATAACTCCTGGGGAGAAGCCGGCAGCATCACCGCCACCCGGTCACCTTTTTGAACACCCACATCTAAAAGCCAATTGGCAAACTGGTTGGATCTTTCATCGATCTGCGCGTAGCTAAGCTCCTGTGAAAGCTCTTTTGAAATAAGCTGGATCTTTTCATTCGGATGAGCCGCTACGGTAGCCTGAAAAAAATCCAAAACAGTTTTCTGCGGTGTCTCAGCCAATCGGGCTCCCTTGATATTGATGCCACGATCGGCCCAGTCTTGAATATACTGAAGTGCCTGGCTGATACTGCC
>CAZTBX010000109.1:0-2841 GCA_964612035.1 uncultured Planctomycetia bacterium | reverse complement strand
AAACGCACGGGCTTCGGCTAAGCCCTTTTTGGACAGAACCGTGGTGATGGAGGCTGTGAGAGTGGTCTTGCCATGGTCGACGTGACCGATGGTGCCGATGTTCACGTGGGGCTTACTGCGTTCGAATTTTTCTTTGGCCATTTCCCTTCTCTGCTCCTTTGATTACCTGTTTCTTCGCTGTTCGATGGCTTCCTGAGTGTTATTCGTCTTCACGATCTTCTCTGCAATCATTTTGGGCACCGGCGCATAGTAAGACGGCTGCATGACGAAAGTGGCGCGGCCCTGCGTGAGGCTTCGGCTCGAGGTGGCATAACCGAACATTTCGGAAAGCGGAACGAAACCACGGACCGCCTTTAAATTTCCTTTTTGCGTCATGGACTCGATCTTGCAGCGTCGCGAGCTCAAGTCGCCGATGACATCGCCCATGTATTCCTCAGGCGTGAGCACTTCGATGTCCATGATCGGTTCGAGAAGGATCGCGCTGGCTTGCCTCATACCGTCCTTGAACGCGTGGATGGCCGCGAGTTTGAACGCGAGTTCTGACGAGTCAACAACATGGAAAGAACCGTCGATCAGCTCGACATACACGTCCGTCACCGGATAACCAGCGAGAGCTCCAGACAAAGCGGCTTCCATCACACCCGCTTTCACGGCCGGGATATATTCTCTCGGGATGCTTCCGCCGACGATCCCGTTCTCAAACTGCACGCCAGTCCCCTGCTCAACGGCGGGTTTCATGATGAACACCACGTGGCCGTACTGCCCGCGTCCGCCTGATTGCTGAATATGCTTGCCGACGATCTCGACTTCCTTCGTGATAGTCTCTTTGAAAGCCACCTGCGGTTTGCCGACATTGGCCTCGACCTTGAATTCCCTTTTCATACGGTCGACGATGATCTCGAGGTGAAGCTCACCCATCCCGCTGATAATGGTCTCACCCGTTTCCTGGTCGTAGTGCACGCGAAGCGTTGGATCTTCTTCACGAAGACGACCGAGGGCCATGCCGAGCTTTTCCTGATCGGCTTTGCTCGCCGGCTCGATGGCCATGTCAATGACGGGATCAGCAAACTGCATTTTTTCGAGAATGATGGGCTTCTTCTCGTCGCAGATCGAGTCGCCGGTCTCAGTTTTCTTGAAACCGATCGCCGCACCGATGTCTCCCGCGCAGATCTCGTCGACGATCTCCTGCTTATTGGCGTGCATTTTTACGAGCTTGCCCACGCGCTCTTTTTCATTTTTGTTCGCGTTGTAAACGTAAGTGCCGGAAGTGATGGTGCCCGAATAAACGCGGATAAAAGTGAGCTTCCCGACGAACGGGTCGGTGGCGATCTTGAACGCGAGTGCGGCCAAAGGCTCGGCCGGGTCGGGCTTGCGCGTCAGGGGCTCGTTGGTATGTGGGTCCGTGCCGGGAGTCGCGGGAACGTCCAGCGGCGACGGCAGATAATCCACGACGCAGTCGAGCATGAGCTGTACGCCTTTGTTCTTGAAAGCCGTGCCGCAGATGATGGGAACAAACTCGTTTGAAATGGTCGCGCGGCGGATGGCGGCCTTGAGCTCGTCTTTGGAGATCACCTGGCCGTGTATGAATTTTTCCATAAGCATATCATCGACTTCGGAAAGCTTTTCCACGAGCTCCGCATGCGCGGCGGCCGCCTCGGCCTTGAGCTCCGCCGGTATCTCAACGACCTCGTAATGACTGCCGAGATCTTCCGAGTGATAAATCTTCGCGTTCATTTCCACGAGATCGATCTGGCCCTTGAAATTTTCTTCGGCACCGTACGGAATCTGTATGGGAGAGCTTGCTGCCTTCAGTCTTTCACGGATCTGAGAAACCACGGCTTTGAAATCGGCGCCCGTCCTGTCCATTTTGTTCACGAAGCACACGCGGGGCACTTTGTAACGGTCGGCCTGGCGCCACACCGTCTCGGACTTGGGTTCGACGCCGCCAACGGCGCAGAAAACAATCACGGCACCGTCCAACACTTTCAGCGATCGCTCGACTTCGATGGTGAAGTCCACGTGACCCGGGGTATCAATGAGGTTCAAACGGTAATCGTGCCAAAAACAAGTCGTCGCAGCCGAAGTAATGGTGATGCCACGCTCCTGCTCCTGCTCCATCCAGTCCATGGTGGCCGTGCCTTCATGCACTTCGCCCATGCGGTGCACGCGGCCCGTGTAGTAGAGCACGCGCTCGCTGGTCGTGGTCTTGCCGGCGTCGATGTGCGCCGCAATACCGAAATTTCTAGTTTTTTCGAGCGAGTAAACGTTGGCCATAAATTTTTACCAGCGGTAGTGGCTGAAGGCGCGGTTCGCCTCGGCCATCTTGTGTATCTCTTCCTTTTTCTTCACGGCCGAACCCTGGCCGTTGTAGGCCTCAAAGATCTCATCCGCGAGGCGCTGCTTCATCGGCTTGCCCTTGCGGCCGCGCGCGGAATTGCGTATCCAACGAAGCGCCAGCGACACACCGCGCTCGCCGCGCACTTCGACGGGGATCTGATAGGTCGCGCCGCCGACACGCCTGGATTTCAGCTCCAGAAGCGGCCGGACATTGTCGATGGCCTTGTTGAACACCTCGAGGGCATCGGTCTTGTGCGTCCTCTGGGCCACGATCTCGAGAGACCCGTACACGATGCTCTCGGCGTTCCATTTTTTGCCGTCGAGCATGAGCATGTTGATGAACCGGGAAATGGTCTTATTGTTGTACTTGGGATCCGGGGTAACTTCCCGCCGTTCCGCGCGTCTTCGTCTCATTTATTTCTTAGCCCCTTTAGGTGCTTCCGCTTTGGGAGCCTTGGCGCCATACTTCGAGCGCGAACGCCTGCGGTCCTGGACACCCGCCGT
>CAZTBX010000108.1:0-18822 GCA_964612035.1 uncultured Planctomycetia bacterium | reverse complement strand
CTGAATGACAACTCCGAAAGAAGTGCGGCCACGGACGTTTGGGTGGAGAGCCCTTGAGAGATGAGGAGGTTAATGAGCGTCGTGGCCGTAAGATTGTTCAAAAGAATATTCGAAGGCACAGAGATCTGCGCCAAAACCGCTTCAGCCGAGCCAATAAGAAGACTGTTTCCCGGTGAAGCCAAGAGGTCCAGCACTTCTCTCACCGTCAAAGCCGTGAGCAGGTCTTCGGTTTTGATCTCACCCTTGATATCCAGCGCGCTCTTCGTCAGAAGACTCAGCGTCGCATCCGTACCTTCTAGCGCCGAAAGAATAGTGTCGTTCGTCGCTGTCGCGAGATCTATGCCTTGCGCGATGAGTTCAGCCTTCACCGAATCCTTGGTCTCACCCGCTTTCAAATAACCGTGCGCTTCAAGAAAAGCCAGGAACTCGTCGCTTGAAAGCGCCTCAAACGCATCCTGAAAATTGAGCAGTCCCAGCGTGTGATCGGCATCCTGCGAAAGAAACCCATTTGCATACAGCACGTTGAGCAATTCTTTCCCGGACAGACTCTCGAGAAGCGCCTGACCACCGAGTGAGGCCAAAATGGATTCCGGCGTACACGGGGAGGAGCTGCACTGCACCATCCCCTTGTCGATCAACATTTGCAAAAGTTGCTGCGTAGAAAATGTTTTTAATTTCTCGGCAATGAGGATTGAACGAAGATCTTTGTCTTTGAAGTTAAAATAATTATCTTTTACAAATTGTTTGATATCCTCGATATCGTATTGATTGACCGCTTTCAACTTTCCATCTTCGTATTCGTAATAGGTCAAGCTGTTGGGAGCATACTCATCGTCGTAATCACCTAAAGTGTATGAGATCTTTTCCTTATCCTTTTCACCCGTGTACACTGAGATGGAAAGAAGAAGAGAGTCCTGCAAAGATGCCCGCACCGATGAATCTTTGAGATCGACGGCCAAACCTTCGATGTCGAAAGCTTTAACTTCGCGCAGCGCTCCCCCCTCATAGGAATAGATCGATATTTGAGTTGGCTGGTTGGTGGTATCATCGAAACCGGAGAGCACATAAGCGACGTGCTGGCCGTCGCCTTTGCCTTCATAATAACTTTCACTTATGATCATGCTCTCCTGGAGGCCCTGTTTGTTGAAATTCACGAAGCCGCCCTTGAACTTATCGCCGTCCTTGGTTTCAAGCTCCTTCGCTGCATTCTTATACTTCGACACATCGACGCCGCTGATGTCGTATTGCGTGATCTTGATCAGCTGGTCACCGGAGTATTCATAAATATTTAGGGTCGTCGGCTCGCCGTTCTCGTCCTCGTCGCCAAAGGTGTACTGGATCTTGTCTCCCCCCTCACCGCCGCCGCCCCGGCGCGTGTCCTCATCCAACAGAGGCTTTTTCTTTCTCATACGACGGGTGAAATCGTCCTCAAGCGAACGCGCGAGCTCGCTTTGGTCTTCTTTGCCTTGGATGAAGTCTTCGTGCTTTTGCTGCTGCTCGAGGATGTAACGGGGAAGGAACTTGCTTTCTTTTTCTTTTTCGCGTTTCAGCTGAAAACCGGAAGGATCGGCGGCATAAACAAAATCATGACCGATAAAGGAAGTGATGATGAGGACCGATATAACTTTGGTCCATAAATTCCAGCGGCTCTTGAAAGGCCTCGCAGCCGTCTCAGGAATCATTTCGTTCAAAGCTTCACTCATATTTTCCTGACTCTCCGATGGAAAACATGCTTATCTACAAAGATATTAAATGCTTTTTTATTTACTTAATTAATTGACAATTAACGTCTTACTGGTAATCATCTCTCGCAAATAGTATGCCTTCATCAGCACCCTTAATCAATTCTAAAAAACTAGATATTTTATCATTAACCCCTTATATATATAGAAGACTCTTGTTTCTATATTTGAACATTTTTTATACTAACAAATACGGTTTTTATCTTACTTTTTGTCCATGCTAACGAATCTAAAAATAGAACAAAAAACGCGGGGGTAACCATAAGCGTAAGAATGGTAGAACTGACCACTCCCCCTATGACAGTTAAGGCTAATGGAGACCATAAGTTAGCACCCTCAGTTTTATCGATAGCCATAGGGATCAGGCCAAGCACGGTAGTGCTCATGGTCATGAGAATGGGCCTTAATCTGTCTCTATTAGCAAGCACAGCCGCCTTAATAGGCGAGCAATTTTTGCCCTTAACATAATAGTTAATACGGTCCATGAGCATGATGGAGTGATTCACGACTATACCTCCAAGCATCATCATTCCAAGGAGAGCGCCTATCCCGATCGAATGCGGACCAAAATACAAAGCCGTCACGGCACCGATCAGCGAAAGTGGTACGGCGATCATGATAAGTAGTGGCTGATAAAACGATTCAAACAGCGACGCCAGCACCAAATACACGAGTACCAAAACAAAAATGATCATTAATCTCATCTGCTTATTGGTGCGTACCAGCGTCGGATAGTCCCCGGCCACGCGGTAAAAATAATCTTCGGGAAAAGGTACATCTTTCAAGCGCGTCTGGATAGAGGTAACGACTTTGCTCAAAGGGATCTTTCCGATATTCGCGCTGACCTGGATCATACGGTTCCTGTCCTTGCGCCAGATCTCGCTCGGCCCCAGACCGAACTTGAAATCGGTGACCTGATCCAGGACCACGTTGTCTCCTTTTCGCCCCACGAGGATCAGGTGATGTAGATCTTTGAAAGTCTTTCTGTATTTTTCGTCCAGCCTGGAGATCGTCTCCACTTCACGGCCCTCGCTGTGATACACCGTCGCCCGAAAACCACGCATCTGGCCGTGGATCTGATTGGCCGCATCGCTGACGGTCAAGTCCTGCATGCCGGCCTTTTTTTTGTCGATGATGGCCTGCATCTCGGGACGGCCCTCACGCATGCGGATCTTCGTGTCGGTGAGCCCTCGGATCGTGTCGAGACGATTGGCGATGGCGATGGCGAGCTCACGCAGTTTGTCATAGTTGTACCCGAAGATCTCGAGGATCACCTCTTTGGTGCCGACCTGCTCTTCCTGCTGGTAGTAAATGAACGCCGGGCTGATCTTATTTGTTTGCTGGCGCAGCGATTCGATGATGTCATCCACCGAGCGTTTTCTCTCAGTCGCTTTCACGAGCTCCACGTATACTTTCGAGGACCAGGGCTCGACCCTGGAGGTAACGGTCTTGACTTCCGGCAGGGCCTTCGTCAGCGTTTCCACTTTTTTTACGGTCTTGTCCGACGCCTCGAGGCGCGCGCCCGTCGGAAGCTCGATGAAAACCGTGAATTTGTTCTGTTCGGTACTGCCGAGGTATTCAAGCCCAAGACGCGAGATCAAAAAAAGTGAAATAGCAAAGAGAGCCAGGCACGCGAATAGGACGCGTTTCCGGTAACGGATGGATTTGAAAAGAAAGCGCCGCTCTATCACCGAAAATTTCCGCATCCATGAACCTTCTTCCTCGGCTTTCGACTGCACCATGCTTTCGTCCGAAAATGCCGGCCGCGAACACATCATCGGCACCAGCGTCACCGCACAAACCATTGAGACAAGAAGAGATACGACGATAGTCCAGGCCATTCCCGAATAAAGCTTCTGAAGTTCCTGGCCCACGAAAACCAGCGGGATAAAAACGATCACGGCCGTCATCGTGGAAGCAACGATGGCCAGGAACATTTCGCTGCTGCCTCCGACGGCCGAAGAGATGACTTCTTGTCCCGCTTCCCTTTTTTTCAGGATGTTCTCAAAAACAACGATGGAGTTGTCGACAAGCATACCCACGCCCAGCGCCAGACCGAAAAGCGTCATTACGTTGATGGTCAGACCCGTATTTTTCATGAAAATGAAAGTGCCGATGACGGATATCGGGATAGGTAATGTCACGATGATGATGGAACGAAAACGGCGTTTCAAGATCAGCATCGTCGCTATCGCCAGAAAAAGTACGTAAAGCAGGATGCCTTTCAGGAACAGGGTGACGACGATGGCGCCCGCCACTAGTGTTAGGCGCGCGACACTCAGTCGGAAAAGAAATATAAAGAACACGAGGATGATCAGCACGACTCCCTGCAAAAGCGAATGCTGTAGGTTATGGATGGCCTTTTGGATGAACTCGGCCTGGTTGGAGGTGACCACCATCTGAATGTCTTTTGGGATCGTGTCGACCATCTTATCGATCTCATGGAGCACGTCTTTGGCGACGTTGATGGTGTTCTTCGTGCTTTCTTTCTGAACGTACACCGTGACAACGGGACGGATGTTCAGCCTCGAATATTCGTTGGGTTCCAGATACGAGTCCTTGACGGTGGCCACGTCTTTCAGGCGCAGCACATCGCCGTGTTCGGCGCCACGCCGTAGAGCGAGGTTCCGGATCTGTTCCAGACTCTCGAATTCTCCCATCATGCGCACGAGAAAACGGTCTCGTTCGCGCTCCACTTCGCCGGACAATAGATTCAAATTATTGGCGCCAAGCGCGGAGGTAACCTCGTCCATCGATATCTGATAGGCCGCCAGGCGTACCTGATCGATCTCGACGAGTATTTTTCGTTCGCGACCGCCGGCCACTTCAACGTTGGCCACACCGGGTACCCGCTTGAAACGCTCTTTCATCGATTGATCGACGATCTTCCGGATCTCTTCGGTGGTGCGGCGCTCGCTAGTCACCGCGACAATGACCACCGGCACGTCTCCCTGCTGGAACTGCGCGATGACCGGTTTTTCGATCTCTTTGGGGAGCTGGTTTTTGACCTTCGCGAATTTTTCACGTACTTCGAGGGCCGCAAAATCCATGTCCGTGCCCGGCTTGAAGCTCAACACCACCGTTGACTCGCCTTCCTTGGAGATCGAAAGAAGCTGCTGTAGATTGCTGGCCGTGGACACGGCCTCTTCGATGGGTTTCGTGACCGCCGCCTCGACCTCGGTGGGGGGAATGCCGCCGCGCACCTGGATGATGATGCTGATCTCTCCGAATGAAGTGTTCGGGTAAAGCTCCACCGGCAGTTTCGCCAGCGACACGAGCCCGAAAAGCATGACGATCAGTGCGAACATCAGCACCGTGACCGGTTTTTTGATGGAAAGTTCAGGTAAATTCATCTAATCGCCTTTTTTTGGGAAAAACTCTCCCCTCCCGTTTTTATCGCCAAAAACGGCTACAAAAATGACCTTCAATTTTTTCGGGAAACAGGCCTCGAGATCAGCTACTGGCGCCTGAAGCGCCGGCCTATTTCCTCGGTTCCGATATAAAGGGCAGGCGTCACGACCAGTGTGAGAAACGTCGCGACAAGGATGCCTCCCATGACCGTGACGGCCATAGGTGCCTGAAGCTCGGCCCCTTCCCCTATTCCCATGGCCAACGGTACAAGTCCGATGGCCGAAGAAAACGCCGTCATCAAGATCGGCCTCAGACGGGTCTTACCTGCAGTGATCGCCGCTTCCTCGAGCGACATGCCCTCGCGTCTCAGCCGATTCAGAAAATCGACGAGGATGATGCCGTTATTCACGACAATGCCCCCCAAAAGAATAATGCCGAGAATGACCACGACACTGATCGGTGTGTTCGAGACCTTCAAGGCGAAAGTCACACCGATCAGGGAAAGCGGCAGGCAGAACATGATGAGAAAAGGCTGCCAGAGCGATTCGAACTGTGCAGCCATGATCATGTAGACGAGGACGATGGATAAAAGAAAGGCGAATTGCAGGCTCTTGAACGATTCCTGGATCTCTTCGCTCTCCCCCGCGATCTTCACGGAATACGCATCACTCGTCTTCAGTCCGCCGATCAAAGACTGCACTTCGCCGACGACTTCACCGAGACTCCGCTGGTAGATCTTCGCGTACACCTGTACGGTGCGTTCCTGCCCCACACGGCGGATCTCGCTGGGGCCTTTGCCGCGCTGGAACGACACGAAATCCGTGAGCGGGATGTCGAGTTCTAGTGGGGAGTGGACCATGAGCAGTCCGAGCTTCCAAAATTTATCGCGGTCCTGTTCGCGGAGCTGCACGCGGATATCGATCTCACGCCCTTCTTCCTTGAACTTGCTCGCCGTGATGCCTTTGATCGCGATATTCGCCGCCTGTGCGATACTCACCACCGATAGCTTGTAGTAACTTGCGCGGTCTTTGTTGATGAGGATCTTGGTTTCCGGAAAAGGCTCGGCGATGCTGTCGGAGACGCCGTACACGCCGTCGATGTTCTCGACTTTTTCCTTCAGCGCCATCGCGAGGCGCTTCAATTCTTCGAGCTTCGGCCCCTTGATGTCCACGACGACGGGCGCGTCATTCTCTCCACCGACCTTGAACGCGCTGTCATACAACATGTAACTCAGGCGGGCCGGACGGATGAGGTCTTTTCCGGCCGAGAGTTCAAAATATTCCCTCACCTGCTGCACGATCTCGTCCGTGGCACGCTTTCTTTCCTCGATCAGCGTGACAACAACCTGAGCCTGATGCGCCCCGAGCCGCTCGAGCACTTCTTTGGAGGATTCGCCTCTGCTGGACCCCACGACCGAGGCGACACTTTTGACTTCGGGGATCTTTCGCAGATACGATTCGATCTTCTGTGAAACCCGGTTCGTGAACTCCACCCGCGACCCGACGGGCAGGTCCAGCTTCACCATGAACTGACCTTGGTCGATTTTTGGCAGAAGGATCTTGTCGATGGACATGAAAATAAAAAGGCTGCCCAGGAAAAAGAGGAATACGAGAAAGAGGTAAACCCACTTTCTCGCGAGGAACGCGGGCAGCACCTTCGCGTAGGCCTTCTCGATCCAGCGGATGGGGGTTGAAAGAAATTCTAGCATGCGTTCCAGCAGGCCCCGGCCGGCGGCGCTTTCGTGTATGTCGCGCATTGAGAGCGAAGAGGTCTTGCCGATCTTGTCGATGCACATGGGAAGCAGTGTGAAGGCGATGATCGCTGAGATCACCTGTGTCACGACGACCACCCAGGCGAGTTCCTTGAAGATCTGACCCGCGATGCCGGTCACAAAGACTATCGGTAAAAACACCGATACCGTCGTCAGCGTCGAAGCCAACATCGGGGCCATGACCTCTTCGGAACCGATGGTCGCGGCCGCGCGCATTCCCGAGCCCGGATCTTCGCGGAATTTCCGGTAAACGTTTTCGATGACGACGACGGCGTTGTCGAGCAGCATGCCGACGCCAAGCGCCACGCCGCCGAGCGAGATCACGTTCAGCGAGATATGCATGAAATACATGAGCGTGTAGGTCGCGAGCACCGTCACGGGAGTGATGATGACGACAAGGCCGGAATTCTTGAAATCGCGCAGGAAGATCAAAAGAACGAGGAACGCAAGGACGCCGCCCTGGATGGCCGCGTCTTTGACACCGTTCAACGCGTCGTTGATGAACTTCGACTGGTCGTACACGATATCGATGTGAATGTCCTTCGGCAGCTGCTCTTTCAATTCCTTCAGTTTTTTCTTAATGGCGCTCGTGATCTGGATGGTGTTGGCCTGCGACTGTTTCTGCACGGAGATCGTCACGTTTTCCAGCAGGTTGTAGCGCGAAAAACTCGTTCGGTCTTTGACGGTGCGGTGGATGTCCGCGACGTCTTTTAGGAGCACCAGCCGGTTGGACGGATGGTTTTCATAGGGAGAAGCAAAGCGCGGATCGCCGCCGCCTTTCACGGCCTCGTTCCGGAGAGGGATCTCGCCCACTTCGTCGACGTGCTTGAACTCGCCGAGCGTGCGGACAAGGTATTCGTAAAAACTCTCCTTGATGGTGCCACCCGGAAAGTTGAGATTGGCAGCCGCGATCGAGTCAGACACGTCGACGATGGAAACCCCCGCGGCGCGGAGGCGCGCCTGGTCCACATCCACGAGTATCTGCTCTTCGGCGCCGCCCGAGATACTCGCGGAGGCCACACCGTGTATCTTTTCAAGCTCGTCCTTGAACCATTTGCGCGCGAGTTCCCGAAGCTGCACCGGCGTGCGCTCCGAACTTGAGACACTGAGCGACATGACGGGCAGTTCGAACGGATTGAACTTGATGACGACCGGTTCGGACGCATCGCGCGGCAGGCGCTCTTTGATGAGATCGATCTTTTCGCGCACGGCGAGCGACGCAAAATCCATGTTCTGGTTCCAGCCAAACTCAGCCACCACCAACGACAACCCTTCCTTGGAGTTGGACGTCACTTTTCGGAGACCCGAGATGCCACCCACCGCCTCTTCGATGGGTTTGGTGATCAGCGTCTCGATCTCCTCCGGGGCCGCGTTTTCATAAGGCGTGACGATGGAGAGCTGGGGGTATGAGATCGGAGGAAAAAGCTCTTGAGATAGAAGGTTCAGTGAAATGACGCCGAAAAGAAACACGCCGACATACACCATGAGCGTGGTGATCGGCCGTCGTATGGAAGTTTCTGGAAGACTCACGGGATCAAGCTAAAAAATACCCTCTTGCGTTTCGGTGATCTCCACCTTCGCCTTGTCCTGCAGATCCTGTTCGACATCGACGATGATCAGATCTCCCTCATCGACCCCTTCTTTCACTTCTATGGCGTCCGGAGTGGCGTAATTGACTTCGATGTTTCTCACCTCGATAGTCCCCAGAGACTGTTTCGCTTCGGCGACCAGGTTTTGGGCGTCTTCGACGCTTGGTGTGCCTTTTTTCTTCTTTGTTTTTTTCTTGGGCTCCGCCGAAGGCGCCTGCACTGCCGGCGCCTCCTCCGGATGCACGATGTAGACGAGGTATTGGTCCTCTTTTTTCTTGAAACTGGAACTCGGGATGACGAGCGCATCTTCTTTTTCATAAACGAGAAGGTTCACACGGCCGAACATGCCGGGCTTCAGTTTTTCATCCGGGTTGGAGATCTTGGCGCGCGCTTTCACGGTACGCGAACGTCCTTCCACGATCGGGGAAATGGAATCTGCTTTCCCCTTAAACACCTGATCCGGGAATGAATCGACGGTCAGCTCAACACTCTGTCCCTCGCGTATCTTGCCGACGTCTTTTTCGATGATGCCGAACTCTACGTACACATCCTTGAAGTCCACGAAAGACCCGAAGCGGTCCTGCGGCGTGACGTAAGAACCCTTGTCGACCTCGACGGCGCCGATATAGCCATCACTGACGGCGACGAGATTCGTTTTGTCGAGCTCGGCCTTCGCGGATTGGTATTCTAGCTGTGCCTGTTTGAGCTTGACCTCGAGCACTGAACCGAGCTCGTACAGCCGCGCCTGTTTGTCGGCTTCGAGCTTCGCGTACTCTAGTTTCAAAAGTGCTTCTTTCTGATCGAGGCTCGCGATGATGTCACCCTGCGTGATCTTTTCACCTTCGCGGAAATTGATGTACTCGATATTGCCATTCGTCGGGAATTTCAGGTCAAATTCCCGGAAACCTTTGATCGTCCCTAGAGATGGCAGAGAATCACGGAAACTTACACGCCCTGCCTTATAAACCTTAACTGGAATGGGAATCTGCTCAAGCGTTTTCTCAGGCGTTTTCTTTGTTTTCTTCAGCACCGGAAAACCGCCTACACAGGTGATGTGGCTAGTGATGAACGAAAAAGCGAACAGGCCCAAAATAAGGACACCCAGGACCTGTAGGAGACGCGCTTTTGGAAGCTTCTTAAGATCGATTTTCGGGTTTATTTTCAAAATAATAGGGATCCCCAACCGCCACCGAAACACCGGAAACGGCCAAATGATAATCGGTCACGGCCTGGATGAATGAAAACTTATATTGCACCAAATTCATGAGCCCTTCGAAATAGTTGGCGGGCGAAGTTTCCTGCAGTCCAAGCAAGTATTCGTTCAAAGAGTTCTGTTTATCCTGGTATCGAATTTTGGCGATGGCCGAGTCGATCTGGATCAGCGACTTCTGCAGCGTGTAAAAGTCATCACGCAGCTTAATGGTGATCTCGTTCTTGGCTTTTTCATAATCCTGCTTGGACTGGAGATAGGTGGCTTCGGCGACCTTGCCATCGGTCACATCCGACAACTTGTTGAGCAAATTGAAGCTGACTTTGTGCCGCCAGTCCTCGGAGCCCGTGAGCGCCAGCACCGTCGGGCCGTATTTGTGTTTCACCTGGTCGTAATCCACGGTGCTTGCCCCCAGCGGCATGCTCCCATGCACTCCGAGAAACCACTCCTTTTCCAGATCGTTGTCCGCTTTTCCTTCCGTGAAGGCTAACGTGTCATGGTGTGCTTCACCCAGCATGCCATAGGAACCGCGCAGATCAATGTGTGGCATTTTCTTCGCCTTATAAATGTCCATGCCATATTTGGCGGAGACCATCGCCGACGCTTTCATGAGCACGTCCGGGTTCCGGCTGGTCGCAAGGTCAATGAGTTCTTGAAAACGCGGGCTCACCTTGATGAACCGAAGCTCATGATCAATGGGAAAATCAAGGCCGGAATCCACGTTCACCGTCTGATATAAAAGCACTTTTGCTGATTCAAGATCGCTTTGGGCAGACTGGACCTGAAATATCAACTGCTGATACTGCGACTCAACGTTCAGGAAATCGACTTCCGGCATCAGTTTTTCGGAAAATTCATTTTTCATTCGCTTGTAAACCGATGTAGTTTTTTCAGCAAGCTCGGTATGGTACTGAGCGTTGTACTCCGCTTTCACGGCGCCATAATACGCGGTGCGTACCTGATGCACGAGCTCATTTTTGGCTTTTTCATGGTCGATGTTCACCGATTTCAGGTTTTCTTCCGCCTGTTTCACCGTGAGCACCAGTTCCCCGCCGTAATAGAGGGGTTGCGTGACGTTCAACTTGCGGCTTTCACCTTTGTAAAAACGGCCTGCGGCCCTTCCACCATTCACTTCGATCACACCCTCAGCTGTCGGGAATAGCGCACGCTTGGCTTCCACGAGCTTCGCCCCGGCGGCTTCAATTTTCTTTTTATTGGCCTGCACTTGGATGCTATTGGCGATGGCGATGTCGATGGCCTCGCGCACGGTGATCTTTTTATCCGAAACAGCTACTTTGTATAGCGCCTCTCCATCGGTGAGTTTGGGCTCGCTTTTCGAACGGAACATGAAGTTTTTCCAACTAAGAAGAGGAATGGGAGAAGCTTTCTTCGTTTGAGGCGGGGTGAGGATGATCTGTGCCGGTTTTACCTCGGTTTTTGCGAGGGTAACAACCTTCGGCGCCGGTTTCGGCACTTCAAGCTCACGGATAAACTGGTCCGCCTGTTCCTCGAGCTTCGTCGTCCTATCCGCGTCCAGTGCCAGATGTACATGCTGCATCTTGTTCGTAAAAGACACCTGCTTTTCTTTGGCTTGGATTATTTCGCGGATAAAGGAAGGTAGAGAGTCTTCAGCTTGTAATTGGCCGATGGATAAAAAAATTAAAAAGGTGGCAAAAAGCGCGATGAATAAGCTTGCCGTTAAAGTTTTTTTATGTTTTTTCATTAATAATAAATGATTTTATATAATTTTAATAAAGTAAGAGGGAAAAGTCAAGAAAAGAGCCCCGCAAGTGCCGTGCTGCCGCGCGCATTGTGAATCCCTTAGACAGGGTGGGAACCTATTAGATGCCGTTAGGCAAATCCCGAGATTCAGGACAGCACACGGGCACTAAAATCAGTTCCCGTTCAAGTGCGTATGGATTCCAAGCTAAAGCGCTCATGATCCACGAGCACCGCAGGGTATCTCGGATTATACCACTATTTTTGGCGTTTTTCGAAGCTGAGGGACAGCGATTCGAGGTAGGACTCTATGTTGGACTTCAAGTTCTGCATATCGGAAAAATCGGCGGCAAGATTCGACCGAAGCGTCTGTATCGCCTTGGATTGCTGGGCGGTCTGGGCCTCGAGAGCCGCATTTTCCTCTTTCAGCTGTGAAGCGACGGTAGTGAGCGTCTGGATCTTGCCCGCCTGCTCTTGGGCGTGTTTCTCGAGAGCCGCATACGACTCCGCCGCCTCCAGCTGATGCTGGAGCATGACCTTCAGGGACTCGTTTTCCTCGGACTTTTTCCTGAACGCCAGGGCGCTCTGTCTGGCGTCTTCTTTCTCGGCCTCGCGCATCTGGATCTCGGCCTTTAATTTTGAGGCGATAGTCTGGACCTCCTGGTCGAGAGTGTCTTTTTCAGCCCTGGTCTCCTGCAGATCCGATCTGAGACGCTCAGTCTCCGTCTCCAGCTCGGCTTTTTGCGCGAGTTCCGTCTCACGGCGCTTCACGCCTTCCGTGAGCTGACGAACCGCCTCAGACAATTGACCGATCTCGATTTTTTGTTGGGTGAGTGTCGACTTTTGCGAGTCGATCTCGTCCTGTTTAGTGCGCCAATCTTTCTCAAGCGCCACATAAGACTGTTTCAGCGCCTGGAATTCATTCTCGCGCTGCGTGGCCTCACCTTTAAACTCGGCAAAGTCCCTGTTCAGACCTTCCTTTTCACTGATGAGGTTCGAAGCTTCTTCCGCCGAGGACTTCAGTCTTTGATTTTCTCTTTTCAGGTCATTGATGACGCTTTCCAGAGCTTTCATCCTCGCATTCTCAGTCTGCAAGCGGGCCGTCTGCGTTTGGCCATTCTCAAAACTGGATCTCAGATTTTGGATCTCGGCGTCTTTGGACTGAAGGTCCTTTTTCAGCTCATCGACTTCGGTGCTCGACTGAGACTGAATGGAGGAGGAGGCATTTCTAAGTCCGGCGATATCACTCTTCAGGGATGCTATCTCTTTTGAAAGGGTCTGGATCTGCCGCAGTGCTTTTTCTTTGTCCTGGATCAGCGTGTTTTTGTCATTTTGGGATTCTTGCAGCTCTTTCCACAGCTGCTGCTTTTCGGAGCCGACCTCATCTAGACGGGATTGAAAATCTGAGCCGATCTCGGCGCGCAGTGCATCAATATCGGGCCCAGCGACGGTGGCACTCTGAGGAATAGGCTGCGTTTCCACCTGTCCAAAATGCATGGTGGAGGTCTGTGTGGCTTTCATCGTATCGAGCTGGTTGGCGAAATCATCGCGCTCTCGGGTGAGATTCCGGACATGTTCTTTCCAGATCTCCAAAAGCTCCCGGTTCCTTGCAGCCTCCTGCGCTATTTGTTCATAGCGCGCGTCCATGGGAGCGTCCATCCCCATGTCTTTTTGAGCGGCATCGGCGTGTTGGTAGACCATGAGGGCCAGGACCACGAGAAGAAGCTTTTTCATAACCCATTTCTCCTTATAAACTTATGACTTTTTTCTATATTTCAGGACTAAAATAACCACGCCGGTGAAAAAAATGATGTTCACGATGCCAAAAGATTTGAATGCGATGTCCTGGGACCTGAGAGCCTGGGGGGTCATGGCGACGATACAAACCCACACGCCGACAGCCCAGGTCAGGCTGAAATCCTCGGAGCTTTTCCTTTTTAAAAGACGCATGATGAGAGGGATGTTGAAAAGAGGCAGAAGCACGCCCGCCACCACCGCCATCACCTCTATGGGACGCACAAGTCTACCATGCCTTTTGGCGAGATTCAATGCGTCGGCGGCTCATCGGAACTCGACGGAATACCGGTTTTTCAGGCTGTCGCCGACACGCTTTTGCAGCCCTTCGATCTCCTGGTCCGTGAAAGTGCCTGTGTCTTTTTGATAGGCCAGTGAAAAGGCGAGACTGCGCTTCCCGGAGACGATATTCTTGCCTTTGTACTCGTCAAACAGGGTGACTTCCTGGAGAAAAGGTGACCCACTCTGCTTCATGAGGTCCGCAAGGTCCTGCATGGCGATATTCTCATCGATGATGAAAGCGACGTCGCGCCTCACCGATGGGTATTTCGGGACCGTACGCACCCGGAAAGTTTGTTTTCCTTTTTTCAGCGGCGCGTCCAGGGATAATTCCGCGTAAAACACCGTCTTTGGGATATCCCAGCGTGACAAGACGCTGCCCAAAACACTTCCGCACTGCCCCAGCGATTTGCCGGCCAAGATCATGTCCGCCGTCGCGTCCGACCAGGGCGCTCGCGCTGATTTCCACTGAATCTCTTTCACGCCTAAAAAATCGAAAACATTTTCCAGAACGCCTTTCAGGTCGTGAAAAGACGACTCGGTCTTTCTCCGCCAGTGGTTTTCAAATTCGCCGTAGATCGCGATGGAAAGCACCATCTCTTCTTTGGCGCCGGCGTAGCGGTTCCCGATCTCAAAGAACTTCAGCGCCGAAGCTTTTCGATGGGCGTTGAAAGCGATGGATTGCAGCATGCCCGGCAAAAGCGAAGGCCGGAAAAACTGCTGTTCGGCCGAAAGCGCATTCACGATCCGGTGGCATCCGAGCGGATCAAGACCGGTGTCCTTCACGGACTTTTCCGAAAAAAGGCTGTAAGACACGATCTCGTCAAATCCGAGTGACGCGACAAAACGCTGCAGGGCCTGCAGGCGCTCGGCGCTCTCGGCGTCCACGCCGTTCTCGGCATAGCGCGTCGTCGGCAGTGTGGATCCGATGTTTTCAAAACCTTCGATGCGTAAAATTTCTTCGATGAGATCGGCTTCCTGCGTCACGTCGCGTCTCGAATGAAGACACTCAACACGTAGACGGCCTTTGCCGGCCGCATGCACCGAAAAACCGAGCTGTTTCAGGATCTGAAGCATTCTTTTTTGCGGAATAGAGTAACCCAGTAGCTTCTCCACGCGACTTTCGCGAAGCACGATATCGCTTTTTTTCGCTGTCTCGAACCGTCCGGCCATGACGAGGCCGCTTTCGTCTTTGGCGCCAGTCCAGTCTTTCATGAGTTCAGCCGTGCGTCTCGAAGCCGTAGCGACTGTCTCGGGATCCACACCGCGTTCAAAACGGTAACTCGATTCAGTGGAGATCTTGTAGCGCTTGCTTGCCTGGCGCACGCGCACCGGATCGAAATAAGCGGACTCGAGAAGAATATTCTTCGTCTGGGGCGTGACTTCGGTAAGCTTTCCGCCGATCACACCGGCGATGGCAATGGGTTTTTCACTGTCAGCGATGACGAGCGTGCCGGCATCTAGCGTGTATTCCACGCCGTCCAGCCCTAAAAACTTCTCCCCCTTGCGCGCCGCACGGATCACGACCACGGCACCTTTTATTTTGTCGAGATCGAACGCATGAAGCGGTTGGCCGGACTCCAAAAGAACGAAGTTCGTCGCGTCCACGGCGTTGTTGATGGGTCGCGCGCCCGCGAGCGAAAGAAACTTCTGTACTTCGGCAGGCGACGCCTGAATACTGGCTCCACGCAGAAGTCGTGCAGTATAAAACGGACAGCCATTTTTGTCCTCTAGGCGGATCTGGAACGCCAGATGAGATTTTTTGGCGGACTCTTTTGAGTGATAGACAGTCGGACGCTTGACCTTGGCATCCGTGAGCGCGGCGGCTTCAGCGGCGAGACCCAGCACGCTGAGACAGTCCGGCCGGTTCGTCGTGACCTCGATGTCGAGCACGGCCTCCCCGTCTTTTTTCTCCACGCGTCCGACGGCGGTGCCGGACATCGTGAAAAGTTCCGCCATTTTTTCGGGTGTGACCGAAAAAGAGGCGTATTTTTTAAGCCAGGAAAGCGGGAGCTTCATACTAGAACTGCCTCAAGAGACGCATATCGTTCTCGAAAAACTGGCGGATATCCTCGACACCGTATTTCAGCATCGCGAGGCGCTCGACGCCCATGCCAAACGCAAAACCCGTGTATTTTTCAGAGTCTACCTTCATGGCCTTCAACACGTTCGGATGCACCATGCCGGCGCCGAGTATCTCGAGCCAACCCTGCCTGCCGGCAGGCAGGCTCGCGGATTGCCACAGGATGTCCATCTCCGCGCTCGGCTCCGTGAACGGGAAAAAATGTGGACGAAAGCGTACTTTCGTACCGCCGCCGAAAAATTCCTGGGCAAAAGCGAAAAGCACACCCTTTAGATGCGCGAAACTCACATCCTCATCGATCATGAGACCCTCGATCTGATGGAACATGAAAGAATGCGTGGCATCCGTCGCGTCCGGACGGAACACTTTTCCCGGTGCGATGATCTTCACCGGTGGTTTTGCCTTTTCCATGACGCGTATCTGCACAGTGGAGGTCTGACTGCGCAAAAGACGCCCGTTGTCGAGGTAAAAAGTGTCGAAACTGTCGCGGGCGGGATGATCCAGCGGAATGTTCAGTGCTTCAAAGTTATAATACTCGGTCTCGACCTCCGGCCCCTGCACCACGCGGAAGCCGAGCTTTTGAAAGATCGAGGATACTTCGTGGATGACTTGCGTCAGAGGATGCAGGTGACCGGGCGCGTAGAAAGTCCCGGGCATGCTGGCGTCTATTTTTTGAGCTCCCACACGCGCATGGCCGGTGAACGAAGACACCTTCGAGGAAAAAAGCTCCTCGATAAGGCGTTTCACGCGATTGATCTCCTGCCCGGCGGCAGGTTTGTCCTGGGGGGCGACTTCGGCGATGCGCGCGGAGATGGACGCGAAAAGGCCCTTACGCCCGAGGTATTTTACGCGGGCTTCCTCAAGAGCTTTTGCGTCCGCGGAACGGCCGATGTCTTCGCCGGCGTCCCGCTCCAGCTTTTTCAGCGCTTCGATCAGGGCTTGGATCGCTAGCTTCCCTTCGCGATTTTGACGAGTTCGGAAAAGGCCTTTTTGTCGTTCACGGCCAGGTCCGCCATCACCTTTCTGTCTATCTCCACCTTCGCTTTTTTCAGACCGCCGATGAAGCGGCTGTAGGTCAGGCCGTTGGACACCGCGCCCGCGTTGATGCGCGTGATCCAGAGCTTGCGGATCACGGACTTGTAATCGCGGCGATCGCGCGTCGCGAACATGAGTGCGCGCTGCACGGTCTCGCGTGCCGTCCTATAAAGCTTGCGGCGGCCGCCGACGAACCCTTTGGCGCGTTTCAGGAACTTTTTCCGGCGTCGTCTTCCCGCCGGGACTGTAGCTGCTCTAGGCATACGGCAATAACCTCCTTAGTTGTTTCTCCATCGAGCCGCTCACGAGATCACTGCTTCTCGAATGCCGCTTGCGCTTGGAAGATTTGTGTGTCAAAAGATGCCTCTTTCCGGCGCGCATCTTCTTGAATTTTCCGCTTTTGGTCCTGCGGAACCTTTTATGCACTGACTTGTTTGTTTTCAGTTTTGGCATTTTGTCCCTTTTCGTTTGCCCGCTTATTTGGGCTGGATGATCATCGTGATGATCTTGCCTTCCATGTACGGGGCCTTCTCCACTTCACCCAAGGCCGCGATGTCCTGCGAAAGCCGCTCCAAAAGCTTCCGCCCGGTGGACACGTAATTCATCTCGCGCCCCCGGAACTGCATCGTGATCTTCGCCTTGTCCCCCTGTTTCAAAAACCGCTCGAGGTTGTGAAATTTCACCATGTAATCATGCTCTTCGATGAAAGGGTGAAACTTGATCTCTTTCAGATGGATGACCTTCTGCTTCTTGCGGGCCTCTTTTTCTTTCTTGGCCTGGTCAAACTTGAACTTGCTGAAATCGATGATGCGGCACACCGGCGGAACCGCCTGCCCTGCCACTTCCACGAGATCCAGCTCTGCTTCCTTGGACATCTTAAGTGCCTGCTCGAGACTGACGACGCCCGCCTGGTTTCCATCCTGATCAATGAGTCTTACCTGCGGAGCCCTTATGCCCTCATTGACTCGTGTGCTGTTCTTTGAAATCGGATCACCTCCTGTGGTTTAAGCGGCCTTTTTTTTCTGCACTTCTTTCAAGGCCTTGTCCGTGAACTCCGCCAGACCCATCTGACCGAGATCGCCGGCTGAACGGGACCGCACCGCCACTTTCCCGGCCCCAATTTCCTTATCGCCTACGACGAGCATGTAGGGGATCTTTTCATTCTGTGCCGCGCGTATGCGAGCACCGAGCGTGTCCTGAGACGAAAGCAGTTCGCACCGGAAACCCGAAGACTCGAGTTTTCGCCGCGTCTCTTCTGCGTAAGCTTCATGGGCTTGTGCCACTGGGATCAAGCTGATCTGCACTGGAGACAGCCAAAGCGGAAGCGCCCCGGAATAATGTTCCAACAGTGTCCCGATGAAACGCTCGAGACTTCCGAGGATCGCGCGATGCACCATCACCGGACGATGCTTCTGTCCGTCCTGGCCGGTATATTCTAGATCAAAACGCTCCGGCAATGCAAAGTCGCATTGCACGGTGCTGCATTGCCAGGAACGGCCCAGGGCGTCCTTGATCTTCACGTCGATCTTGGGGCCGTAGAACGCACCTTCGCCTTCGCAGATCTCGTAAGGGATCTTTTTCGAGTCCAAGGCGCCTTTCAGAGCATTCGTTGCCCGCTCCCAGTCCTCGTCGGTGCCGATGCAGTCCTTCGGCCGCGTGCTGATCTCTATCTCTTTTTCGGTGAAGCCAAAAGTATCAAGCACGAAAAAGATGAAATCCATCACCGAGGAGATCTCTTTCTGCAGAGTTTCAGGAAGCGTGAAAATATGCGCATCGTCCTGCGTGAAATTGCGCACCCGGAGCAAGCCGTGCAAAACACCGGACTTTTCATTGCGGCATACGTTCCCGAACTCGAAAAAGCGTATCGGCAGGTCTCGGTAGCTGCGCATCCGTGTCTTGTAAATAAGCATGTGCCCAGGGCAGTTCATGGGCTTGATGGCGTATTCTTTTTTGTCTTCAGTCTTGAACACGAACATGCTCTCTTTGTAATAAGAGAAATGTCCCGAGCGTTCCCAGATGTCGCTTTTTAGTATCTGCGGCCCGATGACGAACTGATAACCACGCTTCAGATGCTCTTCTTTCATGAACTGCTCGATGAGATGACGAAGCAAAGCCCCTTTCGGGTGATAAAAAATGAGCCCCATCCCTCCGTCTTCCTGGATGGAGAAAAAATCCAGTTCTTTCCCGATCTTTCGGTGGTCGCGCTTTTTGGCTTCCTCGCGCAGACGCAGGCATTCATCCAGTTCTTT
>CAZTBX010000107.1:0-7947 GCA_964612035.1 uncultured Planctomycetia bacterium | reverse complement strand
TGTCTCGGCGCGCGGCGCAGCATGAAATCCTTGGTAAGCCTGGAAGAAACGATCTGGGCGCCTTCTTTTTTGAAAAGTTCGTTCCCGTTCGTGTGGTCCCAGTGATAATGCGTGTTGATGACGAAACGGATGGGCTTTGAGGTGACGGAGCGGATGGATCTGAGAAATTCTTGCGCGGTGGGGAGATTCACCTGCGTGTCGATGACGGCGACGCCGTCATCGCCGAGAACGAACGACGAATTCGTGATGTTGCGGAAAATGTACACGCGCTCGGTGACCTTGTGAAGCTCACCGTATTTGCGAGGAGCGAAAGGATTTGTCAAAAAGGATTGTTTAGTCATGTTTTAGCGTTTAGCGGATAGCGTGGAGCGTATTAGAGCGACAACATCTATGCGCTGAACGCTATACGCTCTACGCTAACTTAAGGCTTCCTCAAAGAAAAAGAATGCGTCGACACTCCGTAGAAGGCCTCGGCGGCCTCCATCAGCGTCTCCGACAGCGTCGGATGAGGGTGCACGGTCTCGGCGAGGTCTTTGGCGGTCGCGCCCATCTCCACCGCGAGCACGCCTTCACCGATGAGTTCCCCAGCCCCATGCCCGGCAATGCCGACGCCGAGAACGCGGTCCGTGTCCGGTTCCAGGATGAGCTTTGTCACGCCTTCGGGTTTGTCGGCGGTGAGCGCCCGTCCGGATGCGCCCCAGAGAAATTTTGAAACCCTCACTTCAATGCCCTTGGCCGCCGCCTCGCTTTCGGTGAGGCCGCACCAGGCGACCTCCGGTTCCGTGAAAACCACGGCGGGAATCACGATGTTCTCGAAAGTGCTCGGCTCACCGGTGAGCACTTCCACCGCGATGCGTGCCTCCTTGGAGGCCTTGTGAGCCAGAAGCAGGCCGCCGGCGACGTCCCCGATGGCGTAGATATTGGGGTCCGTGGTCTCCTGTCTGGAGTTCACCTTGATAAAACCTTTTTCGTCACGCGCGACTTTCGTGTTCTGCAAACCGAGATCCGCGCAGTTCGGCGTACGGCCGACGGACACGAGCACGCGGTCGTAAAGCTCTTTCAGCTTTTTGCCGCCGGATTCCATTTCCACCTCGATGTGCCGGCCGCTGGTGGACATTTTATAAACTTTGGTGTTGAGACGCACCTCCCGGAAATTTTTTTCCGCGTAGCGCATCACGGGACGAGCGAGGTCCGGGTCAGCCCCTAAAAGGATAGAGCCCAGGGCCTCCACGACCACGACCTGGCTTCCCAGCGTCGCGTACACGGTGCCAAGCTCCATGCCGATATAGCCGCCACCCACGATGAGCAGATCTTTCGGAACTTCCTCGATGTCCAGCGCTTCGTTCGAGGTCATGATCCTTTTGTTTCCGAGGTCAAACGCCTTGGGCAGAGCGGGCTTGGACCCGACGGCGATGATCGCCTTGTCGAACTGGATGAATTTTTGTCCTTCGGGGGTCTCGACGCGAAGGGTCTTGGAATCCTCGAAATAACCGCGGCCATGCAGGACTTCCACGCCGCGCTTCTGCGCTAGCCCGCGTATGCCCTGGCCTAACTTTTCAAGAACCCCTTCTTTCCACGCCCGGAGCTTTTCCAGGTGAATAACGGGCTCGCCAAACTCGATGCCGCGCGCGGAGGATTGGCGCGCCTCGTGCATAGCTTTTGTCGCGTGCAAATATGCCTTGGAGGGGATGCATCCGCGGTTCAGGCACACGCCACCGAGGCGTTTGTCCTGCTCGACGAGAATGACCTTTTTGCCACGGTCCGCCGCGTAAAACGCCGCCGCGTACCCGCCGGGGCCAGCGCCCACGACGACGATGTCTATCTTCACCGGGTTCATAACTTCAATTCCTTTTCATCAAAATTTTCAAGCGCCTGCACAAGGCCCACGATGAAACGCGCGCCGTCCGCGCCGTCCACGACGCGGTGATCGTAGGACAGTGCTAGAGGAAGCATGAGCTTCGGTCCCTTCGCCACCCCGCGGCCTACTCCGAGGATGGCGACTTCCGGTTTGTTCACGATGGGCGTGAAAAAAGTGCCTCCGATGCCACCGAGATTGGAGATCGTGAACGACCCGCCTTTCAGCTCGTCGATCGACACCTTGCGCTGCCTCGTTTTCTCGGCAAGCACCTGCAGCTCCTTGGAAACTTCAAAAACGCTTTTTTTGTCCACGTCGCGCAGAACGGGCACGATGAGTCCCTGCTCGGTGTCGACGGCGATGCCAATATGATAATATTTTTTGAGAACGATCTCGTTCGAGCTTTCGTCCAGGCTCGAGTTGCAGATCGAATATTTTTTGAGCACCGGGACCACGGCTTTCAGTAAAAACGAGGTCAGCGTGAGCTTCACACCTTTTTTCTCGTAAGCGGGTGCGTATTTTTTCCTGAGGTCCGTGATCTTCGTGATGTCCGCTTCGTCGAACTGCGTCACGTGCGGGATCGTGGTCCAGGATTCCGTCATCTTTTCCGCGATCTTTCCGCGTAGCGGCGAAACCGCTTTTTTTTCCACCGCGCCCCATTTGGCGAAATCGATGTTCTCGGCCGGCGCTTTTGCCGGACGCCCACCCTGGCCCTGAAGCCGTGTGACGTAGGCACGCACGTCCTCGCCGGTGATGCGACCTCCAGACTCACTGCCCCGCACGTGGGTGAGATCTACGCCGAGCTCTTTAGCCATTTTCCGCAGTGCCGGAGAAGCCGGCGGCGGAAAACCCGACTTGGATTCATACTGGTAGGCGGCCCCCAAAGGCGCTTCGGGTGCGCGTGGCAGTGCTTTTTTCTCCTCAGGTCTCGCGGACACGGCGCCACTTTCGGACAGAGTGACGATGGACTGGCCGATGGTGACCTTGTCTCCCACTTTCACGAAGACTTTCGTCACCATACCGGAACCCGGAGACGGAATGGGCGCCACCGCTTTTTCGTTCTCTAGCTCGATCAGCGTCTGGTCTTTGGTGACCTTGTCGCCAACTTTCACGAGCACGCTGACGACGGTGCCGCTTTCTGCGCCTTCGCCTAGATTGGGGACTACGATATTCACGTTAGTTTTTCCTTAAAGGGTGATAGGAAATATTTTTTCTGGATCGACGCCGAGGTCGCGTATCGCGCCCTTGACCACCGACGCTTCGATAAGCTTTTTTTCATAAAGCGCGTACAGCGTGGCGATCACCGTGAATTCCGCGTCCACCTCGAAAAAGCGTCTGAGGCTCTCGCGCGTGTCGCTTCGGCCGAAGCCGTCCGTACCGAGCGTCGTGAGACCGCCGGGCACCCAGGGCGCGATCTGGTCGGGCACGACTTTCATGTTGTCGGAGACCGCGACGAACACGCCTTTTTCATTTTCGAGCACCGTCTCGAGGAACGACTTTTTCGTCTCACCCGGGTGCAGGAGATTCCAGCGCTTGGCCTGCAGGGCCTCATTGCGCAGCCGCTTGTAATTGGTGGCACTCCACACGTCGGCGGACACGTCATAGTTGCGCGCGAGTATCTCCTGGGCCCTCAGGGCCTCGCGGATGATGGAACCGCTGCCAAGGATCTGTGCCTTGTGCTTTTTCGGTTTGCCTGCCCTGAACTTGTACAGTCCTTTCAGGATGCCTTCGCGGCAGCCGTCGGGCATCGGCGGCATGAGATAGTTCTCGTTCTGCACCGAGAGGTAGTAAAAAATGTCTTCATTTTTCGCGTACATGCGGTCGAGACCGTCCTCGATGATGACGCTGATCTCATACGCGAACGCGGGGTCATAGGCGATGACCGTCGGGATCGCAGTCATCGTGATATGACTGTGTCCGTCCTGATGCTGCAGCCCTTCGCCGTTCAAAGTCGTGCGCCCCGAGGTGCCTCCCAATAAAAAGCCCTTTGCGCGGCTGTCGCCGGCAAGCCACATGAGGTCTCCGACACGCTGATAGCCGAACATCGAATAATAAATGTAAAAAGGCACCATCGTGACGCCGAGATTGGCGTAAGCGGTGCCCGCGGCCACAAAAGACGCCATCGAACCCGCCTCGGTGATACCTTCTTCGAGGATCTGCCCGTCTTTGGCCTCCTGGTAATAAAGGAGGGTCTCTCTGTCTACGGGTTCATAGAGCTGGCCTTTCGGCGAATAGATGCCGATCTGTCTGAAAAGCGCATCCATGCCGAATGTGCGCGCCTCATCCGGAATGATCGGCACCACGTGCTTGCCAAACCCTGGATGCCGCAGAAGCTTGGTGAGCACTCGCACGAACGCCATCGTCGTCGAGATCTCTGCGTCGCCACTGCCTTTGTAAAACTCCGTGTAAATGTCCGCCCCTGGAAGCTGCAGGTCCGGTTTTTTTGGCTTTCTCGCCGGCAAAAAGCCGCCGAGGGACTTTCTTTTTTCAAGGAGGTATTTCATCTCCGGACTTTCGTCCGGAGGCCTATAAAACGGCATGTCCACGATCTCTTCGTCTTTGATGGGGACGTTGAAGCGCGCGCGGAATTCGCGCAGTTCTTTTTCGTTCAGCTTTTTCTGCTGGTGAGTGACGTTACGGCCCTCTCCCGCTTCACCGAGACCGTAGCCTTTGATCGTTTTTGCGAGCACCACCGTCGGTTGGCCTTTGTGCTGCATGGCCGCGCTGTACGCCGCATGAACTTTCACCGGGTCATGCCCGCCGCGCAAAAGCTTCGTGATCTGCTCGTCGCTGAGATGATTCACCATTCTGAGCAGTTCCGGGTATTTTCCGAAAAAATGTTTGCGCGTGTAGCTGCCCGGCTCGACGGAATATTTTTGGTAATCTCCGTCCACGGCCTCTTCCATGCGTTTCACGAGAAGTTCTTTGTGGCCGGCGTGGAAAAGCGGGTCCCAATTGGAGCCCCAGATCACCTTGATCACGTTCCATCCGGCCCCGCGAAACACGCCCTCAAGCTCCTGGATGATCTTTCCGTTGCCACGCACGGGTCCGTCGAGACGCTGAAGGTTGCAGTTCACCACCCAGATGAGGTTGTCGAGGTTTTCCCGCCCGGCCATGGTGAGCGCGCCCTGCGACTCGGGTTCGTCCGACTCGCCGTCGCCGACAAAGCACCAGACTTTCGGCTCCTCTTTCAGGAATCCGCGCGCTTTCAGATAACGGTTGAACCGCGCCTGATAAATGGAGCCAATGGGTCCGAGTCCCATGCACACCGTGGGGAACTGCCAAAAATGTGGCATGAGAAAAGGGTGCGGGTAAGAAGAAAGGCCGCCGCCTTCGGCGAGTTCCTGCCGGAAATTGTGAAGATGCGTCGTAGTGAGCCGGCCTTCGAGGAACGCGCGTGCGTAATTGCCCGGTGAGGCATGGCCCTGGAAATAAACCATGTCCGCGAGACCTGGGCCGTCGGGCCCGCGGAAAAAAATGGTTGAAGCCTACCTCATACAGCGTGGCAAGGGACGCGTAAGTGGAGATGTGTCCGCCGAGGCCGTTGTGGATGCGGTTGGCCTTCACGACCATGGCCATGGCGTTCCAACGGATATAGCTCTTGATCCTCTTTTCGATGTCCCGATTGCCAGGGTATGGGGGTTCCTGGTCCGCCGGGATGGTGTTCACATACGGCGTGTTGATGGACTGAAATTGAGTGCCAGAAGCTGTCGTCATAGGCTTTTTTTCGCTATAATAAACAAGCATTAGATTTTACACTATTCCATTTTGAATTACGATGAAAAACTCTAAACCATGAAACTACTGGATCTTACATTCGCTTCGCCGGCCCAAAACCTCTCCTGTGACGAGGTGCTTTTGGACTTATGTGACAATGGCTACCCCCATGAAATCCTACGATTTTGGTCGCCTGCGTCACATTTCGTGGTTTTGGGTTATTCCAACCACGCCGAAACCGAGGTGCACACGGATTTCTGCCGCGTAAACAACATCCCGGTGTTCAAACGCTGCAGTGGAGGCGGCACGGTGCTGCAGGGTCCGGGCTGCCTTAATTACTCGCTGGTTCTGGCGTTGGGAAACAACCGCCCCACGAGAAACATCTCTTCGACCAACGATTTTATCATGGGAACGCATCGCAAGGCATTGAAGAAATTGCTGGGACCGGAAATTTCAGTGAAAGGCGACACGGATCTGACCCTGCGGGAGCTGAAATTTTCAGGCAATTCGCAGAGACGCAAACGGAAAGCTTTGCTCTTTCACGGCACATTTCTTTTGGATTTCGACCTAGCTCTGATCGGCCGCTCGCTGAAAATGCCTTCGCGACGGCCTGCATACCGGCAAGATCGCACTCACGAGAAGTTCCTAATGAATTTGAAGTGTCCTGGTTCGGGGGTGAAAGAAGCTTTGAAAGTTGCCTGGGATGCTCAAAAACCACTGGAAAACATTCCGTTCGAAAAAATCGACAAGCTGGCGGCTAGCCATTATCCGAACATGATATACTAATGAACTTATGAAACAGACTCTCTTCGAAAAAATATGGGCACGCCATGTGGTGAAAGAACTGCCGGATGGCACGACACTTCTCTACATCGACAGGCATCTCGTGCATGAGGTGACAAGTCCGCAGGCCTTCGAGGGTCTGAGGCTTTCCAGTCGTAAAGTACGCCGCCCTGAGCTCACTTTCGCGACCATGGACCACAATGTCCCGACAGAGGACCGCCTGAATATTAAGGACCCGATCTCTAAAGCGCAGATCGAAGCGCTGCGGAAAAACTGCCGCGAATTCGGCGTGCGGCTGTACGATCTCGACAGTGAAAACCAGGGCATCGTGCACATCATCGGCCCCGAAATGGGCCTGACGCTGCCCGGCACCACTATCGTCTGCGGTGACTCTCATACCTCCACGCACGGGGCCTTTGGGACTTTTGCGCTCGGGATCGGGACCTCGGAGGTCGAGCATGTGCTCGCGACGCAATGCCTGATGCAAAAAAAGCCGAAGACTTTCAAGGTGGAATTCAAGGGAAAGCCCGGAAAAGGCGTGACGGCCAAGGACATGATCCTGAAGCTCATCGGGACCATCGGCACTGCCGGAGGCACGGGTTACGTCCTTGAATACGGTGGCGAAGCGGTGCGCTCGCTGTCCTTGGAAGCGCGCATGACTATCTGTTACATGTGCATAGAGGCCGGCGCCCGCGCGGGAATGGTCGCCCCCGATGAGACCACTTTCGATTATATTTCTAAAACTGACAGACCGTTCGCGCCCAAAGGCGCCGCCTTGGACAAAGCGCTCAAGCTTTGGAAGTCCTTGCCTTCGGACGAAGGCGCAAAATTCGATCGCGAACTCACTATCGATGCGGAAAAAATAGCCCCTCAAGTGACCTGGGGCACCAATCCCGGCATGGTTGTCGACGTCTCAGGCCGTGTCCCTCAGCCTGACGCCGTTCCAGGTTATAGCCGAAAAGATGTGGAGCAAGCGCTGGAGTACATGGGCCTCGCCCCTGGCACCAAGATCAGTGATATCCGCATCGACACGGTTTTCATCGGGAGCTGTACGAACGCTCGCATCGAGGACTTGCGCGCCGCGGCTTCCCTTTTCAAGGACCGCCACATCGCACGCGGCATGCGCGTCCTCGTCGTGCCCGGCTCTCAGCAGGTGCTGAAGCAGGCCGAGGCCGAAGGATTGCACCGGATATTCAAAGAAGCGGGCTGTGAGTGGCGCCAATCCGGCTGTAGCATGTGCCTCGCCATGAACCCGGATCAGCTTTCACCCAAAGAACGCTGTGCCTCGACCTCCAACCGAAATTTCGAGGGACGGCAAGGCAAGGCAGGCCGCACACACTTGGTGAGCCCTGAAATGGCGGCCGCGGCGGCCATCGAAGGACATTTTGTGGACATACGCGAATGGAAAACAAACTGATGCAACCGTTCAAGAACCATCGGGGCCTTCTCGCGACACTGGACCGCTCCAACGTCGATACCGATCAGATCATCGCCAAGCAGTTCCTGAAATCAATCGCCCGCACGGGCTTCGGCGAACATCTTTTTTATGACTGGCGGCACAACGCCGATGGGAGCCTGAACCCCGACTTCTC
>CAZTBX010000106.1:0-4039 GCA_964612035.1 uncultured Planctomycetia bacterium | reverse complement strand
GACGGTCACCTACCGCGTGAAGGATTTTTTTGCGAACATGCTTTTTCTCGTGTCCGGCGTGTTCGGTGTTTTCATGACCACGAATCTTTTTTTCTTCTTCCTTTTTTACGAGATAGCCGTGATCCCGATGTATCTTTTGATCGTCGTGTGGGGGTCCACCAACAAGCAGTACGCCGCGATGAAGCTCACGCTTTACCTTCTATTGGGCAGCGCGCTGATGTTCGCGGCGTTCCTTTACATCTACAGCCTGCCGGCCGCGCGTACTTTCGATCTCGTGGCCATTAAACAGCAGGTGCTGTTCGATCCGGGTATTCAAAAAACGCTGTTCCTCGGGCTGTTTCTCGGATTTGGCGTGCTGGCGGCGTGTTTTCCGTTCCACGTATGGTCGCCCGACGGCCACGTGGCCGCGCCTACGGCCGCGAGCATGCTTCACGCGGGAGTGCTGATGAAGCTCGGCGCTTACGGCATACTCCGCGTCGGCGTATATCTATTGCCGGAGGGGGCGCGCTACTGGGCGCCTCTCATCGCGGGGCTTGCTCTCTGCAACATCGTTTACGGGGCGATGGTCGCGACCCAGCAGAAGGATCTCAAGTACATCATCGGGTATTCAAGCGTCAGCCATATGGGCATCGTGCTGCTTGGCATCGCAACGCTGACGCCGACAGGCCTGAACGGCGCGATCTTTCAGATGTTCGCGCACGGGCTTATGACGGCACTCTTTTTCGCGTGCGTGGGGCACATCTACGACGGCTGTCACACGCGCATGCTGGACGAGTTGGGGGGCCTGTCGAAAAGCGCTCCTATTCTCTCGAGTTTTTTCATCATTGCCGGACTTTGCGGGCTGGGCCTGCCCGGCATGGGGAGTTTCGTGGCGGAACTTCTGGTCACCATCGCCGCGATCAGCGTTTATCCGGTCATCGGAGTCGTGTCTATCGTGGCACTGCTCATCACCGCGTATTACGTTCTCACGGCCGTGCAAAAAACTTTTTACGGCCCGGTGAACCCGGTGACCAGCCACCTGAAAGATATCGGCTTTTTCCAGTTCATCCCGCGCGCCATCCTCGTGGGGTGCCTGCTATTTTTTGGCGTGTTTCCTCAAATTTTCGTGCGATGGGTGGGCGTCTGGACGCAGACGCTGCTGAGAGGTTGATGTGACACCTCTCTTTCTTTTCGCCCCTGAGATCTGGCTGGGCGTCATCGCTCTCATCCTGCTCGGGTTGACGCTGAAAAACCAGGTTTCTTCAGGCGTGCTATATGCCTTCATGCTCGCGTCTACGGCGCTACTCACCGGCTTGTGCCTCTTTGCGATACAGGCGTCGGGAACGCTTTTTTCCGGAAGCTACCGCGTAGACCTTATTTCTCAAGTGTTCAAAACCATGGTCGCGGCCTCGCTTTTTTTCACCGTCCTTTTTTCTAGGCGGGCCTTGTCCATGCCCGAAAAACGCCGCATCGAAACTTATTTTTTCCTCTGCTCGGGCGCGCTGGGAATGATGATGATCACGAGCGCCGCGGACCTCTTAACACTTTACGTTGCGCTCGAGCTTTCCGCTTATTCGCTTTATCTTCTTTCGTCCCTGCGGAATGACAGCCGGAACGCCGAGGCCGGCGTAAAATACCTCGTATTCGGTGCGGCCACGAGCGGGTTTTTTCTCTGGGGGGCGAGCCTGCTCTCGGGCATCGCCGGAGGCACCTCGTTCGCCGTGATCGCGCACAGTCCGGCGGCCGCGACGCTGGAGCCGGTTTTTCTCCTCGGCGCGCTTCTCGTCGTCTTTTCTTTCCTTTTCAAGCTCTCGGCATTCCCCGCGCACTTCTGGGCCCCGGATGTATACGAGAGCGCCTCGACGCCCATCGTGAATTTCATCGCGACAGCTTCCAAGGCCACCGCCGTCGCCATCCTCATCCGGTTTTTCATGCTGATCGGCCTACCGACGCTTCTTGTGCCGTCACTCGCGCTGTTCGCCTTCGTGTCTATGACGCTCGGAAATTCCGTGGCGCTAGTGCAAACGGACGTGAAACGCCTGTTGGCTTACTCAAGCATCGCCCAGGCAGGTTATATTCTCGTCGGGCTTATGGCTGGTTCGGTCGAGGGCTATTCGTCGGCGATATTTTACGCGCTGGCTTATGTGCTCATGAATACGGGAGTATTTCTCGCCGTCGTGAAAGTCGCGGAGGCGTCCGGGCAAGACAATCCAGGGCTCAAGGACTTTGACGGCCTTGCGGAACGCTCGCCTTTTCTCGCACTGATCCTGCTGCTCAGCCTTCTTTCGCTGGCAGGCATCCCGCCTCTAGCCGGATTCACGGGGAAATGGATACTCTTCTCGGCGGCGATGGACAAAGGTCACTGGTTCCTCGTCCTCTGGGGTGTGTTGAATAGCGTCGTGTCACTTTTTTACTATCTAACGATCGTGAAGCACGCCTATCTTGAAAAACCGAAAGACACGAGACCCATCGTCCTTCCGCTGGAAGCGAAACTGGTGGGTCTCTTCCTCTTCGCCGCGCTGCTACTGCTCGGTATTTTCCCCAACGCGTTCATTTCTCTCGCCCAGCACGCCATCCTCCAGGCCGTATCGTTCTGAGGTCGACCGTGGTCACCGTGTTTCCCTTGAAGGAAGGGATGACAAGCTCGTTCTTCCTGCGATCGAAAGAAATGTCGGCCGGGGTGGTGAGACCGCTCAGGTAAATGCCGAGCGCGCCCCGTCCCAGGAGCGGAACGCGGTAGATCTCCCCTTTTTCGAAACTGGAAATATAGAGATTCCCTTCCCGATCGTGATCCATGCCGTCTAGCGACGACAATCCTTTTTTCAGAATATGAATATTGCCGGCGGGATCTATCTCCATCAGCTGGCCGCTCTCAAAACCGGCTACCATCAGGTTCTTTGACTTTGGGTTCACGAGAAGCCCGTTGGGGCGGCCGAGGGCGGCGCCTTTCTTAAAAAGCGTGACCTCGTACTTTTTCGAAGGCTGGATCTTGAATAGCTGGTTCCCGATAGTATCGCTGACAAAGAGATCCCCCTTTTCGTCCGCAGCAATGTCGTTCAGGAATTTCGCGTGAAACGGCGCGAGATCCACGACGGTCAGCAATTCCTTCGTTTTTTTATCGAACACCTTCACGGTGTCGATATCCGCAACATAGATGCGGCGGCCGAGGATCACGAGGCCTTTCGGCGCGTTCAACACGGGCTCATTTTTTCCACCGATGAATTTCTGGATGCTGAGGTTGCCGCTGGCGCTGATCTTCGAAATGTAACCGTTGCCGTCTTTGTCGGTGGGCGCGCCGTTGATGTTCGAAATATAATACGAACCATCCTCGGGGTCTACCTGCGCGCTTTCCGGCGTTTGGAAATGTGAAAGCGTGAAAGCGTGGGCCGTTGAGACAGACGCGAAAAAAAAGAAAAGGATTGGAAGTATTTTTTTCATGCTAAGACGCCGAAACGGAAAAAAGGAACCCTTTCAGGTAATAAGTCTCGGGAATGAACGGATCGATGGGATGATCCGATGACTGCTTGAAGAATTTGACCAGGCGAAGCCCTTTTTTTACGTCCGCGGCGGCGCGGAGACTCACCTGCATGAGCATCTCGTCGCCGAGATGATAAGAACAGGAGAAAACTGCGAGCAGTCCCCCATCGTTCAGGAGCTTCATCGACCGGAGCAGGATCTCCTTATAGCCGGACACGGCTCCCTCGAGACCGGCCTTTCGTTTGACGAATGACGGCGGATCCAAAATGATGAGATCGAAGCGCTCTCCTTTTCCTTCGAGTTCTTTCAGCTCGTCAAAAACATTCGCTATTTTCAGCTCCATCCGCTCCGGAGAAACGGAATTGCGTTCACGGTGCTCCATCGCACGCTGGATCGCTTCTTTCTGGGTGTCGATGCCAAGCACCTGACATCCGGCGGCGGCCAAGTGCAGGCCAAACGCCCCTTCATAGCAGAACGCGTCGAGCACTCTGCCCTTCACCCCAAGGTCTCTCAGAAAAAATCTGTTCTCTCTCTGGTCCAGATAAAACCCGGTCTTGTGGCCCTCGCCAAAGCGCAGCGAGAA
>CAZTBX010000105.1:0-7376 GCA_964612035.1 uncultured Planctomycetia bacterium | reverse complement strand
CCACAAAGGCTATTGCACTGTGGCACAACTCAACGATCTTAATCGGAACGGGCCGAGATAGATACAACGAAATACTTTTATACAGGTGAAAAAGTACAGCGAATTACAGGATAGCGGATAGCGTATAGCGGATAGAAATCGACAACAAAAACCACCTATACGCTGCACGCTAAACGCTCTACGCTATCAAAAAATGGAAACTCTCTTAATCATCGATTTCGGTTCGCAGTACAATCAGCTGATCGCCAGGCGCGTGCGAGAGGCAAAGGTGTACTGCGAGATCGTCCCTCCGACCATTTCCCCAAGAGAGATCCTCGCCAAGAACGTGAAAGGCGTCATCCTCTCCGGCGGCCCGGCCAGCGTGTATCAAAAGAACGCGCCGAAGCTGAACCCCGATTTTCTGTGCCTGAACGTTCCGGTGCTCGGCATCTGCTATGGCATGCAGGCGATCACGGCACTTCTCGGCGGCAAGGTATGCATGGCGCGCGCGCGTGAATATGGCCGCGCGGAACTGTTCCTGACGAAAAAGCCGGGCCTTCTTTTTCGTGGCGTGTCGCACAAGTCTGTCTCGTGGATGAGCCACGGGGATTCCGTCGAAAGAAGTCCCAAGGGGTTCACGAAAACCGCCTACACGAAGAACACGGCGATGGCCGCGTTCGAACACGAAGACAAGCGGATCTACGGCGTGCAGTTCCACCCCGAAGTCATGCACAGTGAATACGGCGCCGAGGTCCTGCAAAATTTTCTTTTCCGCATCTGTGCTTTTAAAAGAAGCTGGACCATGGAGAATTTCATCCACGAGTCCGTGGAAAACATACGCGAGCGCGTCGGCGAGGGCCGTGTCGTGCTCGGGCTTTCCGGCGGCGTGGACTCTTCGGTGGCCGCCGCTCTTCTCTCGAAGGCGCTTGGCAAGAAGCTCGTCTGCATTTTCGTGAACAACGGCCTTCTCAGAAAAGGGGAAGAGGCGGAAGTGCGCCGCGTGTTCAGCGGGCGCTTCAAGATAGACCTGCGCGTTGTCGACGCGAGAAAGATTTTTCTGCGCAAGCTGAAAGGTGTCACGGACCCCGAGCGCAAGCGCAAGATCATCGGGCATGAGTTCATTTACGCGTTCGAGCGCGAGGCCAAGCGCATCAAACGCGTGCATTTTCTCGCGCAGGGGACGCTGTATCCGGACGTCATCGAAAGCCGCTCGGCGTTCGGCGGCCCGACGGCCGTCATCAAATCGCATCACAACGTCGGGGGTCTGCCGAAAAAAATGAAACTCGAGCTTATCGAGCCGCTGCGGGAACTTTTCAAGGACGAAGTCCGCGCGCTCGGGCGCGTGCTCGGTCTGCCCAAGGAAGTGCTGGGCCGCCATCCATTCCCGGGCCCGGGGCTCGCGGTGCGCGTGCTCGGCGACATCACCGAACAGCGTCTCACGATCCTTAAAGAAGCCGATGTCCGTTTTATCGAGGAGATCCGTAAAGCTGGGCTGTATGACAAGATCTGGCAGGCGTTCGCCGTGCTCTTGCCGGTCAAAAGCGTGGGCGTCATGGGTGACGAGAGGACTTACGACAACGTGATCGCGCTGCGTGCCGTCACCAGTGTCGACGGCATGACCGCCGACTGGTTCCAGTTCCCGAAAGAAGTGCTTGGCCGCGTGTCCAATCGCATCATCAACGAAGTCAAAGGGGTGAACCGCGTCGTGTACGATGTGAGCTCGAAACCCCCCGCAACCATCGAGTGGGAGTAAAAATCGGCGAAAAATGAAAAACGAAAAGTGAAAAGTTATGGGGGTCACTTCGTGACCTATAAAAGTCGCGTAGCGACTCATCAGTTTTTCGCTTTTCGCTTTACGTTTTTCGCTGAACTCAACGTTTAAAATGTCTTCCGATTTTGTCCACCTTCACGTTCATTCTACTTTCAGCCTCTTGGACGCCGTCTGCCACATCGAAGACCTCGCCGACACCGCCAAGGAAATGAAAATGCCGGCCTTGGCCATCACCGACAATGGAAACCTCTTCGGTGCCATCGAGTTTTACAACGCCTGCAAGAAAGCGGGCGTGAAACCCATCATCGGCTCGGAGGTGTACGTTGCGCCGGAGAGTCGCTTCGAGCGTTCGACGCACGGGCTGCAGGGCGCCTCTTACCCGCTCGTGCTGCTCTGCCAGGACGAGACCGGGTATCGCAACCTTATCGAGCTCGTCAGCATCGGCTACCTAGAAGGTTTTTATTACCGTCCCCGCATCGACAAGGAAGTCCTGAAAAAATACTCCAAAGGCCTGATCGGTCTTTCCGGGGGACTGCGGGCCGAGCTGCCGCATCTTCTCAACATCGGCCAAATGGAAAAGGCGGAACAGGCGGCGCGGGGGTACATGGAGATTTTCGGGAAAGACGGATTTTATTTCGAGATCATCCGCAGCGGCCTGCGCGAGCAGGAACGCGCCAACGCGGAGATCTTAAAACTCGCCGAGAAGGTCGGGGCCCCGCTGGTCGCGGCCAACGACGTGCATTATCTGAAAAGGGAATACTCGAAGGCGCATGAGGTCTTGATGTGCATTCAGACGCAGACGACGCTTGATGACCCCAACCGCATGCGTTTCCAGACCGACGAATACTATTTCAAAAGCCCCGAAGAAATGAAGCAGGCGTTCAAGGACATTCCCGAGGCCGTGAAAAACACCGTGAACATCGCCGAGCGCTGCAATCTCGAGCTCGATTTCACGAAAACACATGTGCCGCAGTTCATGCCTCCGAAAGGGAAAACGCAGGAAGAGTGCCTGAAAGAGCTCACCTTTGAGGGCCTGAAGAACCGCTATCGCCCGGTCACGGCGGACGTCGAAAAGCGCGCGCTCCATGAGCTCGCGGTGATCCAAAAAAGCGGTTACACGAGCTATTTTCTCATCGTGTGGGACTTAGTGCATTTTGCCAAAGAAAAGGGTATCCCGGTGGGACCGGGGCGCGGCTCGGCGGCTGGCAGCGTCGTGAGCTACGCGCTCGGCATCACCGATATCGATCCCTTGAGTTACGGCCTGCTCTTCGAGCGCTTCTTGAATCCCGAGCGCGTGAGCATGCCGGATATCGACATCGACTTCTGCTATGAACGCCGGGACGAGGTCATCGACTACGTGACGGCGAAGTACTCGAAAGAGAACGTGGCGCAGATCATCACCTTCGGGACCATGATGGCCAAGGCCGTGATCCGCGACGTGGGTCGCGTCATGGCGATGCCGTATGCGGAGGTGGACAGGATCGCGAAGTTGATCCCCACGGAGCTCGATATCACCATCGAAGCCGCGCTCGAGCGCGAACCGGAGCTAAAAAGTCTTTATAAGAACAATCCACAGATCACGCAGCTCATCGACACCTCCCGCATTCTGGAGGGCATGACGCGCCACGCCTCGACGCACGCGGCCGGCGTCGTCATCAGCGAAAAACCGCTGCGCGAGCACGTGCCGCTTTTCAAGACGGGGGACGGGCAGATCTCCACGATGTTTTCCATGGAGTCGCTGGAAAAGATCGGCCTGCTCAAGATGGACTTCCTCGGCCTGCGGACACTCACCGTCATCGATGACACGCTGAAGATCGTCAAGCGCATCCGGAAAAAAGAGATCCGTGTTTCCGAGATCCCCCTCGACGATAAAAGGACATTCGACATGCTGTGCAAGGCGCAGTCCGCCGGCGTGTTCCAGCTTGAAAGCTCGGGCATGCGCGACCTTCTAAAAAAACTCCGTCCCGACAAGTTCGAGGATCTGATCGCCATCCTGGCACTTTACCGCCCGGGACCTATCGGCTCCGGTATGGTGGATGAGTTCATCAAGCGCAAACACGGACAGATCCCGATCAGCTACGATCACCCGATGCTCGAACCCATCCTGAAAGACACTTACGGCATCATCGTGTTCCAAGAGCAGATCATGAAGATCGTGAACGAGCTCGCCGGTTTTTCGCTCGGCAAATCGGACTCGCTACGCCGCGCGATCTCGAAGAAAAAAGAGGACGTGATGCACGAGGCCCGCGAAGATTTCGTGAATGGCTGTCTCGCGAACAAGATCGACAAACGCATCGCCGAAAAGATATTCAATTTCATCGTGCATTTCGCCGGTTACGGCTTCAACAAAAGCCACTCGGCCGCTTACGCGATGATCTCGTACCAGACCGCGTATCTGAAGGCTAATTACGGCGTGGAATTCATGACGGCCCTGCTCTCGAGTGAAAAAGACAACACCGACAAGGTCGTGCTCTACATCGACGAGGCCAAACGCATGAGCCTGAAGGTGCTGCCGCCGGACGTGAACGAAAGCTTTCCTCAATTCACCGTGGTGGGAAGCGACACCATCCGCTTCGGGCTCTCCGCCGTGAAAAATGTGGGCCAGACGGCCATCGACGCCATCATCCAGGGTCGCATCAAACGCAACCGCTTCAAATCGTTCTACGATCTCGCGGAACACGTGGACCTGCGCGTCGTGAACCGCAAAGTCCTGGAAAGCCTCATCAAATGCGGCGCGTTTGATTCCATGGGCGCCTATCGCTCGCGTCTTTACGCGGTGCTGGACCAGGCGCTTTCGCGTTCGGGTGCCATCCAGAAAGACAGGGAAAGCGGGCAGGCGTCGTTCTTCGAGACCTTCGACAGCCAGGCGGCGGCCGTCAACGGGTCCGACCTGCCGGACATCCCCGAGTGGCCGGAGAGCGAGCTTTTACTGAACGAAAAGGAAATGCTTGGCTTTTACGTGACCGGCCATCCGCTCGAGCGTTATAAAAAAGAACTGAACAGTTATTCGACGGTGACCACCGGCACCACGGCGGCCCGGCGCGACGGGGAAGAGGTGACCATCGGCGGCCTCGTGAACAAATTGAAATTCACCCAGACTAAGCGCAATAACGAAAAAATGGCCATCGTGACGCTGGAAGACCTTGAAGGCTCGATGGATGTGCTGGTTTTCCCGCGCGCGTTCAAGGAGCACGGGCAGCATCTCGTCAAAGACGCCATCGTGTTTTTCCGCGGCAATCTCGACAAAAAAGAGGAAAGCGCCAAGCTGCTCGTGAACGAAATTATTCCGGTAGCCCAAGCGCACAAACGCTTTACGCGCAGCGTGCTCGTGCGGCTTCTCACCGCGTCGGCCGAGGAAAATCGTTTGAAAGACTTGCAGCTTATCCTTTCCAAGCATCCCGGCAACATCCCGGTGTACCTCGAATTCCTCGATAAGAACAACGTCCGCTCACAGATGCTTGTCGACAGAAGTTTATTCGTTCAGCCCGATGAAGACCTGGTATCCTCCCTGCAAAAGACGCTGGGCCCCGACTCCGTATTTCTAAAAATGTAAACAGCCCGGCCAATTGACACCGTAAGTCATTGTATGATAGTCTCATACAAGATTTAGACCTGCTCCGGATCCAAGGGTTTCAGCTTCATAAGGAGGATTTCAGTGGCGATCACGAAAAAAGACATTGTTCTCAAGATTTCCAATGAGACGGGGATCAAGCAGATCGACGTGAAGCGCGTTGTTCAGCACATGCTGGACAAGGTTACCGAGTTTCTGGCTGGCGGCCAAACCGTCGAGCTGAGGAATTTCGGGATATTCAAGATCAAGTCGAGGCGCGGACGCCTCGGCCGCAACCCTCGCACCGGACAGGAAGTGCCTGTGCCTCCCAAGAAAGTCGTCGTTTTCAAGCCTGGCCTCATCATGAAAAGGGACGTGAAGTAGCCCAGGCGCCCTTCCGTATCCAGTGAAACGAAGAAAAGGGGGCGGTTCTAGTGGCCGCCCTATTTGATTTTTAAAGAGGCCCATGCCCTTCCAGAGACTCAGAGGCACCCACGACATCCACGGCGAAGACGCCGGCGTTTTCCGCCGCGTGGAGCGTGAGGCGAGAAAAGTGTTCGGCGATTTCGGTTTCGAAGAACTGCGCACACCGGTGATGGAAGAAAAAGAGCTTTTCACGCGCGCGCTCGGGCAAGACACCGACGTCGTGCAGAAGGAAATGTACGAGTTCAACGACCGCTCGGATCTCCGCATCGCACTCAGGCCCGAGGGGACGGCGGGCGTCGTGCGCGCTTACATCGAGAACAGCTTTCAGAAAACCCTGGGCCTCGCGAAGTTCTATTACATCGGTGCGATGTTCCGCAGTGAGCGCCCCCAGGCCGGCCGTCTGAGGCAATTCCATCAGATCGGCGTGGAGCAGCTCGGGACCGACGAACCTTTGGCCGATGCCGAGACCATCCATTGCCTCGCGGTGTTCCTGGACAAGCTCGGTGTCCGTGATTACGCGATACGGCTGAACAATCTCGGGACTTTCGAAGAAAGAAAAGAATACCGCGAAAAACTGACGGCCTATTTCATGCCGAAGAAAAGCTCGCTCTGTGAGGATTGCCAGAAGCGTCTGGCGACGAACGTGTTCCGCATCCTGGACTGCAAGAACGAGACCTGCCGCAAAGTCGTGCAGGGCGCGCCGAAGCTTGGCGACCATCTCACCCCCGAAAGCCGCGCGCATCACGACAAGGTGAAGGACGCGCTTCGCTCGGCCGGCATCGCGTTTTCCGAAGACCCTTACATGGTGCGCGGGCTTGATTATTACACGAAAACGGTTTTTGAAGTTTCGCACCCGAAGCTCGGCGCGCAGGATGCCCTGGCTGCCGGCGGCCGCTATGACAAGTTGATCGAGTCGCTCGGGGGTTCACCGGCGGGGGCCGTTGGTTTTGCGCTCGGCATCGAAAGACTCGGTATCGTGCTCGCCGGGACCGAGCCGCCACCGTCCAAGCACAAGAAAGAAACCGTTTTTGTGGCGATGCTGGGTGATGAGGCTGTCCGCGAAGGCTTCAAACTCGCGGCGGCTCTTCGCCGTGCGGGCACTTCGGTGCTGGCGGATTTTTCCGCGCGCTCGTTGAAAAGCCAAATGCGCCTCGCCGATAAAGAGCATTGCCGGTATGTCGCGATCCTCGGAGAAGACGAACTGAAAAAGAAAAAGATCGTGGTGAAGGACATGACGGATGGGTCGCAGCAGGAAGTGCCGCTGGATAAGGCCGTGGAGACGCTTTCCAAAAAAGCGGGAAGCGCATGCTGAGAACGCACACCTGCGGAGAACTCACGGAAAAACACACCGGCTCCGAGGCCACGCTGTGCGGCTGGGTGGACACCTGCCGCGATCATGGAGGCGTCACTTTCATCGATCTCCGTGACCGGCATGGAAAGACGCAGTTGGTCATCGATCCGAAGCTCAAAAGCAAGATACCAGACTCCCTGAAATCCGAGGACTGTCTTCGCGTGCGCGGCAGCGTGCGCCCGCGCCCCAAAGGCACCGAGAACCCGAAACTCCCCACCGGCAACATCGAGATCGCGGTCTCGGCCGTCGAGGTCTTAAGCCGCTCCGAGGCGCTGCCGTTCGAGGTCGTGAAAAGTCAG
>CAZTBX010000104.1:0-3259 GCA_964612035.1 uncultured Planctomycetia bacterium | reverse complement strand
ATGGATGAGGGTGCCGCGCAGGTCGGTTTTCACATCACGCGCGCCAAGCGGCGAAGGGTTCATGCGTTCCCAGTCACCGATGAATTCTCGGTAACCCGTCGGCAGGAGTATCACGGCCTGATAGGCGTTGTCCGAAACTTTGACGGCATCGAAGCACGGGGATTCGGTAAAAGACAGGCGCTCGAGTAGCGGGTCCTGAAAGGCCTCACTCGCCGAGCCCTCACCTAGATAGATGTCGATGGTCTGGTCGGGGTCATACGCGTAGCGCTTGTCGGGGCGCGCGAAAGAATAGCCCTCGGCGCTGAAATGATTTCCGGAGGTGATGGTCTCATAACCCGCAACGGAGGCTTCCAGCACCTCCTGAGCAAAAGAGACTTTCTCCCCTTTCCGCTCCAGCGCTTCATCGGTGTAGTGGACGCGGATGCGCGTCCCATCTCCGAGTGTCACATCGATGCTTTCGACGAACAAACGCTGTTCCAGCGGTTTGCCATTGCCTTGAAAATACAGGCGGCCGCTGAAAGCGTCCGCCGACGGGCGTATCCTGAGTCTGGCGCGGCCCACGCGATCGATGTGGACTTTCCAGGCGCTTCGACCGCGGGTGTCTCTCAAAAATTCTTTTCGGCCATCGGAATGATAAACAAAGGCGCGGACACGCACGCGGCTGCCGGTTTTCCAGTGATAAGGGATGCTTTGTTCGCGGGTGATCTTAAGCGTGATCGGCTCCGCTACCGGATCGGCCAAAGCCGGGCCACAGCAGGTCGCGAGAACTGCTGCCATAAAAAGCCCTGCGAGCCAAACGTTTTTTCTAGTAGTCATAAAAAAACCTATTGGGTTTGGTGTAGAGGCAAGCCAAAGCGACCAATAGGACGCGAACATGTCAGCGGCTCGGCTACCCCGTAGGGCCCGTGGCTTTGCGTCCTATCGTTTCCGATAGTTTGCCTTTTATAACACTAAACTAAGTTGTCAAAACCCACTTCTTAAAGTATTAAAAAAAGTATACCTTAAAAAAAAGCACTTGGCAAGTCCTATTTATCTTATTGAAAATAAATGAGTTACGTCGTATTTAAGACTCGATTTTTAAGGAGGGGTCTAAAAAGCCTTCGGAGGGGTTCACAGACTTGCCATTTTGTCTGATCTCGAAGTGAACATGAGGCAAAATATGGGGGTTTTTGGCATTCCCCGTTTTGCCGCAATCACCCAAGTGCGTGCCGCGTTTGACCCAATCCCCGCTCGAGACATAGAGTGCCGATAGATGGGCGTAGCGGGTGCTCAGCCCGCCAGGGTGCCGGATCTCGACGAATTGACCATACCCGTTCATGTCGCCGGCATACAGAATGCGGCCGCTTTTAGCCGCATAAATGGGATCGCCCAAAGGGGCCCGGAAATCCAGGCCCATGTGTTTTCTACCGCCGTTCCGCGAGGCGCCAAAATGGCCTTTTCCATAGCTATCGCTCCGGAGGAATAGCCGATGGTCTATGGGTGGCACGGGGGCCGTAAAATAAGGCTCACCGCTTCTGTAGAAGCCGGATTCGGCGATGAAGAGAATAGGGACGAAGACGAAAGAAAGCGCTCCGAGGGCGAGGAAGTTCCCCGGTTTCAACGAGGGTTAAAAGTGGAGAACGGCCCGTAGGAAAGCGACGAGAAAAACCCCGAGGATCATTCCGACGAGCGTGGATTTGCTTGGATTGAGACCGAACATGCCGACGATTCTATTACGACGGCGGCGTGAACACAACACAAAAAAACAGCCCTCCCTCATTCTGAGGAAGGGCTGTAAAGCGCGGAAGCGCTTATTTAAGACTGATCATTTTAGTCCCAAATACCACGGCTAAAATGACGATCACGGCCAGATGCGGCGCCAACTGGGCTGTGAATATCAGGCCCAAAGTCACGCCAACTAGAAGACCGGACAAGAGATCGGATTTAATCATACCAATCACCTCCATCTGAGGAGCATGGTAACTTCTTTCTTACGCTTTATAGAAATCCCCCCTTTTTCCTGCTACTTCAAGTATAGCCCATGCAGGATGCGATTCAAGAGTGTTAAGCGTAAAAATGCGAAGACATCCATAGGGCCAGACGCGAGAAAACTTTGCCACGCTCGGGCTCGTTGAGGATCTCGTGAAAAAAGGATGGGTACACCTCGAGCTCTTTGTCGGCCGTTTTCAGCTCGTCAAAGAAACGCAGCGCGTGTTCTTTTGAAACGATGACATCCGAACCGGCCTGCAAAAGCAGCACCGGACAGCGCAGTTTTTCGGCGATCGCCTTCCGCTTTTTGAGCATGCCCGTGAGCGCCCCGTATAGACCGGCGCTGATGTCGTGATGGACTAGCGGGTCCGTGCGATACTCTTTCACGATGTCGGCATCGTGCGTGAGAGCGCTTGGGTTCACCTGGTTAGAAAGCGTCAGACGCGGATACAGCACGGAGCACATGGCGCCGAGGGCCTTGCGCCAGCCGGCTACGCGCCCGCCGAGGCCGAATAGCGGCGAAGACAGCACCAGGCCTGCCGTTTGCGCAGGACGGAACGCGAGGTAAGACGACGCCACCAAACCGCCGAAACTGTGGCCAAGAAAAAACACAGGTTTATCTTTTTCTTTGCGGCTCACGAGGGAATGCAACGCGGACAAGTCCTGGTGATAGTCCGAAAACCTGCGGACATAACCGCGCCCTCCACCGCTTTGGCCGAAGCCGCGCAGGTCGGGGATCACGGACGCGATGCCGAGACCGGCCAGATATTCCGCCAGGCGCCGATAGCGTCCGCCATGCTCCCCCATGCCATGCACGATGAACAACAGGGCTTTTGAGCCGGTGCCGGGGGTGAAGCGGCGGTAAAATATCGGCGTTTCGTCAAAGGAGATGAAGCGGTGCTCGCTCCACATCTTTAAAGTCCCCGGTCGTTTTGGTACAGCGCTGAAAGGCGGTCCTGGTGGCGGGCGAGGACGGTGTCGCGCTTCACCTTCAGTGTGGGGGTCAGCTCGCCAGCTTCCTGCGTGAAATCGTTCTCCAGAAGCGCGAAATACTTGATCTTCTCGAATGAGGCTAGATCCACCGTGAGGGCTTGGATGCGGCCATCCAGAAAGTGATACATCTTTTCGTCTTTCAAAAGGTCGGCATACGAGGCAAAAACGATCTTTTGATCGCCCGCATAGCTAAGCAGCGCCTCTTTTTTCGGGATCACGAGCGCCGTGATGAATTTCTTGCCGTCCCCAAAAAGCACGACGCGCAGGATGTAAGGGTCTTTTTCAAGGAGCTCTTCGA
>CAZTBX010000103.1:0-3437 GCA_964612035.1 uncultured Planctomycetia bacterium | reverse complement strand
CTCTTTTTCCGACGCGCGCTCAGGGTGCGGCATGAGGCCGAACACGTTTTTTTTCTCGTTGCAGATGCCGGCGATGTTCTCGAGAGAGCCGTTCGGATTCTGTTCGTAGCGTAAAAGGATCTGGCCGTTCTTATTCATTTTTGCGAGCGTCGCTTCATCGGCGAAATAGTTGCCCTCACCGTGGGCGATGGGGATGTTGAGCGTTTCACCCTTTTTGGCCCTGCGGGTAAACATCGTGGCCGTGGACTCGACGCGCAGCGTGACAAACTTGCAGGCAAACTGAAGCGACTCATTTCTGAGAAGCGCACCGGGCAAAAGGCCGGATTCGGTGAGTATCTGAAAGCCGTTGCAGATGCCGAGCACCAGCTTGCCCTTGTCCGCGTGGCGCATGACGGCATCCATGACAGGCGAAAAACGTGCGATGGCGCCGGTGCGGAGATAGTCCCCGTAGCTGAAACCGCCGGGGAGAACGATGCAGTCATACTTCGACACGTCCTTATCCTTGTGCCAGACGAAATCCGCTTCCTGGTCAAGCACGTGTTTCAGGACGTGATAGCAGTCGTGATCGCAGTTGGAACCGGGAAAAACAACGACTCCGAATTTCATTGAGACCCTAAGCTATGGGGTCAGACCCCTATTGGAAACAACCTGTGGGGTCTGACCCCGCAGGTTTAATTCAGTTCGAATCTGTATTCTTCGATGACCGTATTGGCCAAAAGCTTTTCGCACATCGCGCGTACTTTTTCCTCGGCCTTGCCCTTTTCAGCCGTGCCGAGGTCAAGCTCGATGTATTTCCCCATACGCACGTCTTTGACTTCACCGAAGCCAAGTGTCGAGAGTGCGTGCTGCACGGCTTTTCCTTGTGGATCAAGCACTGATTTTTTTAATGTTACGTAAATCTTGGCCTTCAAAATATCCCCCTCATTAAGCGGTGAAAAGCGTAAAACGAAAAGCGAAAAACTATTGAGTCGCTAACGCCTGCCGGCAGGCAGGCGACCTTTGATACAGGTCACGAAGTGACCCCATAACTTTTCGCTTTTCACTTTTCGTTTTTCGCCTTTCCAAGCACTCTCTTAAATATCGTTCCTACGTGCTGCAAGTGATAATCCAGGCTAAATAGCGCCCCAATCTCCTTTTTCGAAAATCGCGAAGTCACCTCTTTTTCAGCCAAAAGCAGATCTTTCAGATTAGACTTCTTGTCCTTCCATACGCGTAGCGCGTTCTTCTGGACTATCTTGTAAGCCGTCTCGCGGGCGAGGCCTTTGTCGATGAGAGCGAGCAAGACGCGCTGGGAAAAAATGAGCCCTCGCGTCTTCCCGATATTGTCCATCATGTTTTCAGGATACACGATGAGGCCTGCCAGCACCGCGTTCATTTCATGCAACATAAAATGTAAAAGAATGAATGAGTCCGGGATGATCACGCGCTCCACCGACGAATGCGTGATGTCGCGTTCGTGCCAAAGAGCGATGTTTTCCATGGCGGCAAGGGCGTTGCCCCGCAGGACGCGGGCGAGGCCAGCGACACGCTCGCAGTTCACGGGGTTTCTCTTGTGAGGCATGGCGCTGGAACCAGTCTGGCCTTCGGAAAACGGTTCTTCGACTTCCAGCGTCTCCGTTTTTTGCAGATGCCGTATCTCTGTCGCGAGTTTTTCGAGTGAACCACCGACGATGGCGATCACCGCGATCACCTGCGCATGGCGGTCGCGCTGAAGTATCTGCGTCGACACCGGCGCGGCGGCGAGGCCAAGTATCTTCATCGCCTTTTCCTCGACGCGGGGATCAATGTTCGCGAAAGTGCCGACGGCGCCTGATATCTTTCCGACCGAAATGGCGTCCTTGGCGCGCTCAAGCCGGGCGCGGTTGCGTTTGAACTCTTCGTAGAAAAGGAGGAATTTCAGGCCCAGCGTCACTGGCTCCGCGTGTACGCCGTGAGAGCGCCCCATCATAGGCGTGTCCTTGTAGCGCACAGCCATCTTTTTGAGTGTAGAAATGAGCTTGTCCGTGCTTTCTAGGCAAAGCTCAAGCGCCTGTTTCATCGCGAGACTCAGGGCCGTGTCCAGCACGTCGCTGGAGGTGAGACCTTTGTGCACAAAACGGGATTCGGGACCTAGAGACTCAGCGACGCTTTTCAGGAAAGCGGTAACATCGTGCTTTGTAACTCTTTCAAATTCATTGATTTGTGAGATTTTAAAGGAAGCGTTCTTGCGGATCTTGACTGCGGCTTCTTTGGGAATGAGGTTAAGCGCCGCCATTGCCTCGCACGCGGCGATCTCAACTTCGAGCATGAGTTTGAACCGGTTTTCCTCGGTCCAGATCCTGCCCATTTCCGGCAATGTATAGCGGTTAATCAAACCTAACTTCACCCTCCGGGAAAGAATTTAATTATATCAGAAGAGGTATGAAGTTAAAAGACCTGAAATAAATCTCGGCTAGATTCTGTCAGATTTATCCCTAAGATTCTTACTCGAAATTCCTCTGATAAAACCACGTAATTTTTGAATTGGCCTACTTGGTAGAAGATAAATTATCCCATTTTTAGTGAAACAGACCATTTTTTGACCGGCTTTAAGACTTAGATCTTGACATAAATCTCTGGGGATAGAAATCCGATATCTAGACGAAAGATGCAAAACTGGCATTTGGTAGCACCTCCTCTTTTTTCACAAAACACCTATACCCCTCTATTCCTCCGCCATACTGACTTTCGAAAACTTTGATCAAGAACGAGGTATCGACAAGGTTTGTGCTTTTGGTATTCATGTAATCCTGATAGCTTGACCATGGATATTCATCCGCTTTTTTCACCAGACCTGATGATACAGGATTTAAATGAATGTATTTCGATAAATAGATCAAATAAACATCCTCTTGTACACACTTACTTTTAAATCTTCCCTGAAAAACATGACCCACGCGGTCATATTTATAATTAAAATACGTACTGTAGCAAGTGTGCGTCAAATGCATGAATTTACTCACATTTTCGGCCTTGTCTGTCTTCAACATAAAATGAACGTGATTGGGCATCAAGACATAGCTATATACCTGCACGAGAGTTTTGATCTTCGCTCTTTGAACATAAAACAAATAGCGATCATAGTCTCGTGCTTCACGAAATATGTCCTCTTTCGCATTTCCTCTCGCCATTAAATGATAAATGGCGTTATCTTGCAGTTGTCTCGGCTGTCTCGGCATTTTAACGGTTGTTGGGGACAGTCCCCGGGACAGTCCCTCTCTCTATCTAACTAGACGACACAGGGGTCTATTTCCGTTCAAATAAAATAAAAATAGTAAAAATAGGGACAGTCCCCGGGACTGTCCCCACAGCTCTTGAGTCGATTAACTTGGGTAGTACTGGCTTGATTAGGCGGCGGACTGGACGGCGCGCTGGGTGACGAAGAGTGCCCGGATCTGCTCGCTTAGATTGATAGGCTT
>CAZTBX010000102.1:0-14811 GCA_964612035.1 uncultured Planctomycetia bacterium | reverse complement strand
AAAGTGACCTGGGAGATCGGCAGGCCTTTGGACTTGCCGTAATCAAAGATGAGCTTCGCCAGCGACTCGGCGGTGGGATTTTCGTCCATTTCAAAGTAAGGTTCTTTTAGGTCTTTCAGGATGTTCACCAGCGGGTCGCCTTTTTTCAGGATCATCTTGTGATCAAGTTCCCGGTCCACCCACTTCTGTATGATCTCCTTAATGTCCCCAAAGTCATACACCATGCCGCGTTTATCGAGCCGCTCGGCCGCGAGACGGATCTCGATCTTTCCGTTATGCCCGTGTGGATGCGCGCATTGGCCGTCATAGTCGAGCAGGCGGTGTCCGTAGCAGAAGTGTATCTCTTTCGTCACTTTGTACATTTTTTGCCCTTATCGGCCCTGGGGTCAGACCCCGCAGGCTATTTCCAATAGGGGTCTGACCCCGTAGCTTAAGCGGAACGCCCGCCGTCGACGACGAGCACTGTCCCGTTAATGAAATCGCTTTCGATGAGGAACGCGGTCGCGTAGGCGATGTCCAGCGGCGAACCCCATCGCCCGAGTAGCGTTTTTTTAGTGACCTGTTCTTTTTCCTCTTCGCTCATGTCCGGCGGCGGCAGTATCGGTCCCGGCGCCACGGAATTGGCCTGCACTTTCGGTGACAGGTCGCGCACCAGCGCTTTCGTCAAAGTAAGTAGGCCGCCTTTAGAGACGCAGTAAGGGGCGTAGTCCTTGTAAGGCCTGAAACCGCTCCAGTCGGCGATGTTGATGATCTTGCCGCCGGTGCCTTTGGCCATCGCGCAGCCGATGATCTTCGACAAAAGAAACGGGGCCTTCAGGTTCGTGTCCATAATGGAGTCCCAGTCGGAGTCCTTCGCGTCGCAGAGAGGCGTTTTATAAAAGACGGACGCGCTGTTCACGAGGATATGCGGCGGCCGGACCGCCGCCTCGGTGGCCATTTTTTCGACGACGGCGGCGTTCGAAAGGTCAGCCGAAACGAGCCGGCACTCCGTTCCGAGCGCCCGGATCTCTAAAGCGGTTTTTTCGGCCTCCGCTTTGGATCGGTGATAATGAAGCACGATGTTGGCCCCTTTTCGGGCCAGATGCAGGGCGATCTCGCGGCCCACGCGCTTAGCCGCGCCGGTGACGAGGGCGGTTTTGCCTCGGATATCCATGGCGCCCATCTTACACAATCGGCGGGAGGCGGGCAAGGATAACGCTTATCGCTGATACGTAAAAGTGGTAAAATTTCTGTTCGAGAGGAACACCCCTATGTCTCTTTTTGACAAGAAACACGGTTACCCGGGCAAGCTCTTCATTGTCGAGGGGCTGGACGGTTCCGGCAAAAGCACGCAGATATCTCTCCTTAAAAAGTGGCTGGACTCTGAGGGGTATTCGGTGTTCTTTACTGAATGGAACAGCTCCGAGCTCGTGAAAGAGACCACGAGAGAGGGAAAGAAAAAGAACATCCTCACCCCGACCACTTTCAGCCTCCTGCACGCCACCGATTTCGCCGACCGCCTGAACTACCAGATCATCCCGCCGCTCAAGGCTGGCATGATCGTGCTCGCCGACCGCTATGCGTACACCGCGTTCGCGCGTGACGTCGTGCGGGGGGTGAGTCCCGAGTGGGTGAGGAATCTCTACGGTTTCGCCGTGAAGCCGGACGTGAGTTTTTATTTCGACGTGCCGATACAGGTCGCCGTGGACCGCATCGTTTCGAACCGCTCGCAGATCAAGTTCCATGAGGCCGGTATGGACCTGGGGCTCAGCATGGACACGAAAGAATCCTTCGTGATGTTCCAGTCGAAGATCCTGGAAGAATACAAAAAGCTGGTGGACGAGTTCTCCCTGACCACCGTGGACGCGACGCAGGACATCCACGACCAGCAGAATTTCGTGAGACAGACGATCAGGGAAAGTCTCAAAGATTATTCGAAAAAAAGGACGATCTATGCCAAACGAAGCAAAGTTTTTTGGCGAACCTTTAGCATATCTTAAGTCGTTCCCGATAAAGGGGCGCCTCATCGTCATCGAAGGCACCGACGGCTGTGGCCGGTCGACACAGGTCGGGCTTTTGAAGAGCTGGCTCGAGGTGCAGGGCTACTCGGTGATGCAGACGGGCCTGGCTCATTCGAACCTCATGCAAAAATCCATCCAGATGGCCAAGTCCGGCAACATCATGGACCGGATGACCTTCACACTGTTTTACGCGACGGATTTCGCCGACCGTTTCGAGAACCAGATACTGCCGGCGTTGAAGTCCGGGCATATTGTTCTTGCCGATCGCTACATTTACACGGCGTTCGCCCGTGACAGCGTGCGCCAGCCGGACCCGGCCTGGATACGCAACCTTTTCGGTTTCGCGCTAGTGCCGCATCTTTCGCTGTATCTCAAGATCGACATCCATTCGCTGGTGCCACGGGTGATCGAGTCCGGCGGCATGAACTACTGGGAGTCCGGCATGGACCTGCACATGGGGCAGGACCTGTTCGACAGCTTCATCAACTATCAGTCGATGCTCATCACCGAATACGACAAGCTGGCCAAGGAGTTCAAGTTCGAGGTTATCGACACGAGAAAAAAAGTGAAGGACATTCAGGAAGACATCCAGTCCAAGGTCCAGGCCCTGCTTGGCGAAAAATCGGGGAAGCTTTCCTAAAGACGATGGCCAAAGCCACTGTGCTTGTCATTGACGACGAAAAAGACATTCTAAAACTGCTCCAGTACAACCTCGAAAAAGAGGGCTATCAGGTGATCGCCGCGAAAACCGGTGAGGAAGGGCTGGAGCTCGCGCGCTCGAAACGCCCGTCCGCCATCCTCCTGGATCTCATGCTGCCCGGCATCGACGGCCTCGAGGTTTGCCGTCTCTTGCGCTCACATTCCGCCACACAAGCTATTCCCGTCATCATGCTCACCGCCAAAAACACCGAGATCGACCAGGTGGTCGGACTTGAGCTGGGTGCCTCCGACTACGTCGCCAAGCCCTTCAGCGTGAAGGTGCTGCTCGCGCGGCTTAAAAATGCCCTGCGTTCCACCGGCCCCGGCCGCAGTGAGCGCAAGGTTTTGAAGGCCGCCGGCATGGTGCTGGACAGGGAACGCCACAGCCTCGTCGTCGATGGCAAATCGGTGCAGCTCACAAAGCTTGAGTTCACGCTCCTGGCGTTTCTCATGGAAAACCGAGGCAAGGTGTTCTCGCGCGACCAGCTCCTGAGCGGCGTATGGAACGGCGAGGCGTTCGTCGTCGACCGCACCATCGACGTGCACGTGAAAAGCATACGCCAGAAGATAGGCAAGAGGCGTGAGTCAATAGAGACCGTGCGGGGGTCAGGCTACCGTTTCGTTGAAGAGGAAAATGAGCCGTCTGATTGAGGCCGAAAAGGCCGATCGCTTCACTCTTTCCACATTTATTTTCTCCACACTTTTTTTTCTCTCCGTGTTTGCGGCTCTTTGGTTCAAAATGGGCCCGCTTCAGCGGCCCACCGTCGTTCTTTTCGGCATTTTATTTCTCGCGCATCTTTTCGTGCTTTGTACCGTTCTCTGGCGGATGCGTGCCTACTTGAAGGAAACGCGTGGAAAGGCCGAGCAGGCCCTGTCTGATCGTCTCCAACGGCGCGGGCAATCGGCCGATCATGAAAAAAATCGTATCTTCGCCATTTTGGAAAGCATGGGTGAGGGCGTCATGGTCGTGGACACGAAGCAGACGGCGCTTCTTTTGAACGGCGCGTTGGCGCGGACGCTCGGCGTGACGCGCGATACCGTGGAAGGCCGCTTTTTCTGGGAGAGCATCCGCGATCCTGATATCAACGAGATGATCCAAACCTGCCTGTACAAAAAAAGTCCGCAGAGGAAAGAACATGCGCTTCTTTTGTCCAATGCCGTGCTCGATATCCAGGTGACGCCCGTGTTCAGCGGGGCTGAATTTCTTGGTGCCATCGCGGTGTTCCGTGACGTCACGCAGGTGAAGGAGCTTGAGCGGCTGCGGTCGGAGTTCGTGGCGAACGTTTCACATGAGCTGAAGACTCCACTCACTTCGATACTCGGCTTTATCGAAACGCTGAAAGAGGGCGCGGCTGACGATCCGGAAAACCGTGCCCGTTTTCTCCAGATCATCGAAGAGCACTCGAAAAAATTGCATCGCCTCATCGAGGACCTGCTTCTTTTGTCCAAGGTCGAATCGGCGAAGGACCCGGCGCGCAAAGAAGTGCTGGACCTGGCGAAGCTCATGAACCGCCTGGAAGAGATGTTCGAGCGGCCGATGCAGCAAAAAGGTCTGAAGCTGCAAAAAGAATTTTCCCACGCGCCTTTCATGATCTTTGCCGAGCCGGACTCGTTCGAGCGCGCACTCGCGAACCTTTTCGACAACGCCGTGAAGTACAATATCCGCAACGGACGCATAGCCGTTCGCGCGTCCGATGACGGTTCATTCGTCCGAATAGAAGTGGAGGATTCCGGCGTCGGCATTCTGCCCCCGGACCGGGCGAGGATATTCGAGCGCTTTTACCGCGCGGAGAAAAGCCGCTCACGCGAATCCGGAGGATCGGGTTTGGGCCTTTCCATCGCCAAACACATCATGGAACGTCACGGGGGGCGTATTGAAATGGACAGCATCCCCGAAAAAGGCTCCACCTTCACTCTTTTTCTCCCCAAGTCCTAATATCCCACCGCTTGCAGCTTCACGAAAACTTCACAATCCGTTTATAACTTTTTTATAAAAAAAGTTTATTCTTTAGGTTATGCAAGGAGAAAAAATGAAAAAAATGTTTCTAGCGTTGGCGGTTACCGGCGGCCTCGTGTTTAGCGCCGGCCCGGCCGCTTTTGCGAAGAATTCCATCCAGATCAAGGGCTCGGACACCATGGTCAATCTCGTGCAGGCCTGGGCCGAAGAATTCATGAAAAAGGATGCGAGCGCCTTCATCGCGGTTACCGGCGGCGGTTCCGGGACCGGTATCTCAGCCCTCATCAGTGGCACCTGCGATATCGCGGTTAGTTCGAGGGAGGTCAAACCCAAGGAGATCGAACTCGCGAAAAAAAAAGGCGTCGAACCGAAAGAATTCAAAGTAGCGCTCGATGGCCTGGCGGTGGTCGCGCACCCGGGTAATCCGGTGTCCAAACTCACGATAGACCAACTCGCCGGAATTTTTTCTGGAAAAATAACGAACTGGAAAGAAGTGGGCGGAGTCGACTCGCACATCGTGTTGCTGTCGAGAGAAGTGAACTCCGGCACGCACGTGTATTTCAAAGAGCATGTGCTGCGCAAAAATGATGCAAGTTCCAAAGAAGAATTTTCACCAGACGCTCTGCTCATGCCTTCCAGCCAAGCCATCGCCGATGAGGTCAGACAAAACCCTTCGGCCATCGGTTATTTCGGCATGGGATACATCGGCGATGGCCTGAAAGCCGTTTCTGTTGCCAAGGATGCGGCGTCGGAGCCCGTTTATCCGACCATCGAGGCCGTGGTTTCGGGGAAGTACCCGATCTCGAGACCTCTTTTCTTATACACCCCAGGAGACCCAAAGGGTGAAGTGAAGCGCTTCTTTGATTTTGTGCTGTCCGATGAGGGGCAGGACATTGTTTTGAAGACGGACTTCGTCCCCATTAAAAAATAGTTCATGGTCTGCTGAGTTACGCATAAGTAATGGGACAATTTGGAAACAGCCAATTTGGCCGTATGCAAGACGCGACGACGAAGGCGTGTCCTCTGGGACACGTCGAGGAGGAGCAACGCAGCAGACGGCCAAATTTGCGTTTCCCCGAAGGGGCTGGACGATTTTGGACTGCGACTGCGTCACTCGTCGTCGGCGTAGTCACAACTATGCCTCCTCCTCGTTCCTTGTCTCGTTCCAAAATCGTCTCAGCCAAATGTCCCATTACTTATGCGTAACTCAGTGATTCGCAAGGCCAAGGAATTCATCGTCAGCGCGGCGGTGAAGATGAGCGGTGTTGCCTCTATCTTCATCGTCGCGCTCATATTTATTTTCCTTCTAAAGGAAGGGTATCAGCTTTTTAAAACAGAAAGCGTGCAGGGGTTCCTCCTCGGCCGTCACTGGTACCCGATCTCCGAGCCTCCCGCATTTGGCATCCTGCCGCTGATACTCGGGACGCTTCTCGTGACTCTCGGCGCGGCGGTGATCTCCGTGCCGCTTGGCATCGCGTCCGCGATCTACATCGCGGAAGTAGCCCCGGGGCGCCTCAAGGAGGTTCTCAAATGCGGCGTGGAGCTCCTGGCTGCTATCCCGAGCGTGGTGCTTGGCTTCATTGGCCTCGTCACGCTCGTGCCTTGGGTCAGGACCACTTTTCACATCCCGACAGGTCTCACGGCACTTTCGGGCTCCATTGTGCTGGCGTTCATGGCCATGCCGACCATCGTGTCTATCGCCGAAGACGCACTGCACAGCGTGCCAAAGGCCTACAAAGAAGGAGCTTTCGCGCTTGGCGCCACGAAATGGCAGACCATCTGGCGCGTGGTGCTCCCGGCCGCGTCCTCAGGCATTGTCGCGGCGGTGATGCTCGGGATAGGCCGCGTCGTGGGCGAAACCATGGCGGTGATGATGGTGACGGGAAACTCCGCGTCGATGCTGCGTGGTTTCTTGTATCCCGTGCGCACACTGACCGCCACTGTGGCCGCTGAGATGGGTGAGACCGTGCGGGGGAGTGACCACTATTTCGCGCTTTTTGCCATCGGCATCGTGCTCTTTTTGATCACTTTTCTCATCAACATGACCGCGGATCTCGTACTGCACAGGAAACGGTTATGATCTTTTCCCCGAAGACCGCCGAAAAAGTCGCTTTTAGTGCGCTTTTCTTATGTGCGCTTTTCGTCATTCTTCCTGTCGCGATGGTGATCGTGATCATCGTGAAAAATGGCGCCCCGGGCATTTCGTGGGAATTCCTCACCCAGATGCCGCGTTCAGGCATGCGCGCGGGGGGCATACTGCCGGCCATCGTGGGTACTTTTTGTCTGGTGACAGGCGCCGTGCTCTTCGCGCTACCGCTTGGGCTTCTCGCGGCCATTTATCTCAGCGAATACGCGCGCGACAATTGGCTGAATCGCGCGGTGCGTTTGGCTATCATCAACCTCGCGGGAGTGCCGTCCGTGGTGTTCGGACTGTTCGGCCTCGCTCTTTTCGTGGATTTTTTCAAGTTCGGAGCGTCCATCCTTTCGGGATCGCTCACGCTTGGCGTCATGATCCTGCCCGTCATCATCACTTCCTCGCGCGAGGCTCTGGACTCCGTGCCAAAAACTTTCCGCGAAGTGAGCCTTTCTCTTGGCGCCACCAAACTGCAGACGATCAAATACGCCGTGCTTCCGCATGCTCTGCCTGGCATTCTCACGGGCACGATCTTGGGCGTCGGCCGCGCCGCGGGAGAGACGGCACCCATTCTCTTCACCGTCGCCGCGTTCTATCTACCGAGACTGCCACAAAGTATTTTTGACCAGGTCATGGCCCTGCCGTATCACCTTTACGTGCTTTCGACGCAGGTCCCGAACGTCGATCAGAAAATACGCTATGGAACGGCGCTAGTACTGCTGGCGATCGTGCTCATCATGAACCTCATTGCGGTGATGATCCGTTCGCATTTCAGGAGCAAAAAAAAGTGGTGAAGATCAGCGTTCGCGACCTATCGGTCGCTTTTTCCGGAAAACCGTCGCTGAAGCGCGTATCGCTGGACATCGACGCCCACGAGATCCTCAGCGTCATTGGGCCGGCCAATTCAGGAAAGACGACTTTTCTGAAAACGCTGAACCGCCTCATCGATTTCGAGCAATATGCGTCGGTGTCTGGGACCATTCTCTTGGACGGCAAGGACATATTCCGTGAAGACGGTGTGCTTCTTAGGCGCAAGGTCGGCATCATTTTTGCGCTGCCCATCCCGTTGCCGATGACGGTGTTCGAAAATGTCGTGTATGGCCTGCGCCGGCAAGGCATCTCGGACAAGCGCGAGCTCCGGCGTCGTGCGGAAAAGGCGCTGAACGACGCGTATCTCTGGGACGAGATGAAAGACCGCCTCGACGAGCAGGCGTTGAAACTCTCGGGTGGACAGCAGCAACGTCTCTGCATCGCGCGCACGCTGGCCGTGGATCCGCAGATACTCCTTTTCGACGAGCCTTGCTCGGCGCTGGACCCCATTTCCACCGCCAAGATCGAAGAAGCCATGCTGAAGCTGAAAAGCCACTACACCATCGTACTCGTCACGAACAACACCAAGCAGGCCGCGCGCGTCGGCGACCAGACAGCCTTTTTTCTGATGGGGGAGCTCATCGAAAAAGACCTGACGAGCAAGATCTTCACTTCTCCCAAAGACAAGAGGACGGACGACTACGTTTCGGGGCGCTTCGGATGACACAGCCCATCATTTACACGAAAGATCTCAACTTGTTCTACGGGAAATTTCAGGCCCTGAAGGACGTTCACCTCTCCATAGATGCGAAAAAGATCACCTCCATCATCGGTCCATCCGGTTGTGGAAAGTCCACACTGCTCCGTGTGTTCAACCGCATGAATGACCTGGTGGAGGGCGCGCGTACTACCGGTCAAGCGCTGCTCGACGGCGATGATATTTACGGCAAAGACATGGACCTTTTATGGCTTAGAAAAAAAGTCGGTATGGTGTTCCAGCGGCCGAATCCGTTCCCACTTTCAATATTCGAGAATGTCGTGTTCGGCCTCCGCATCCATTCGTTGGCAAAGGACAGGGAGTACCTGCACGAGACCGCGAAGACCTGTCTCGAGTCCGTGCTTTTGTGGGACGAGCTGAAAAACAAGCTGAATCGCCTCGCGACGAACCTTTCGCTCGAGCAGCAGCAGCGTCTCTGCATCGCGCGTCTTTTGGCCGTGCGTCCGGAGCTGCTTTTGATGGATGAGCCGTGCTCGGCGTTGGATCCGATGTCGACGGCCCGCATTGAAGAACTCATGCAGGAACTGAAGAAGAACTACACCATCATCATCGTGACACACAACATGCAGCAGGCCGCGCGCGTGTCCGATGAGGCTGGATACATGCTGCTTGGAGAGCTCATCGAGTTTGGCCCCACGAAAAAGATATTCACGAACCCATCCGACAAGCGGACGGAGGACTACATCACTGGAAGAGCGGGATGAGCGGCGAAAAGTGTAAAGCGAAAAGCGAAAAACTATGGAGTCACGTTGTGACTTTTATAAAAGTCGCGCAGCGACACAAAAGCTTTTCGCTTTGCGCTTTTCGTTTTTCGCTATTAAGCGTATACTGAAACGGAGACCCCATGGAAAGACATTTTGACGAGGAACTGAAAAATCTGAAGCAGCGTCTTCTACATATGGCCGACACGACGCAGGAGATGGTCGGTCTAGCCGTGAAAGCGCTTGTCGAGCGCAAACAGGCGCTCGCCGACGAAGTTTTCCGCCACGAAGAAGAAGTGAATCACATGGAGATCGAGATCGAGGACGCCGTCTTAAGGTTGCTCGCCCTGCGCCAGCCGGCTGGCGGCGACCTCCGGCTTCTCACTGCCATTCTCAAGATCAACAATGATCTCGAACGCGTCGCCGACCAGGCCGTCAACATCTCCGAGATCGCCGTGTATCTCCTGAAAGAGCCGCCGCTTAAGCCGCTCATCGACATTCCGCACATGGCGGCCCTCGCGCAGAAAATGATCAAAAACAGCCTCCAGGCTTTCGTCGACCAGAACCCGGCACTCGCCGAACAGGTGTGCCGCGACGACGACGAGGTGGATAAGCTGAATGAACAGGTTTTCCGCGAACTTTTGACTTACATGATGAACGACCCCAAAAGCATCCAGCGGGCGGTGGACCTGATCCTTGTTGGCCGCAATCTCGAGCGCGTCGCCGACCATGCGACGAACATCAGCGAGGACGTGATCTTCATCGTCGAGGGCAAGAACATCAAACATCATATCCAGGACAAATGAAATCCGGTAGCGCCTGCGTTCTCGTGAGCGGGGGAGTGGAGTCTAGCGTCCTTTTATGGGACGCACTCAGCCGCTATGACCGGGTGGTCCCGATCTATGTGCGAAATCAGCTCCGCTGGGAAGACACGGAGCTTTTTTGTCTCAAGAATTTCCTGCGTGGCCTGAGGCAGGGCAATCTCGCGCCGCTCAAAGTTTTTGATCTCACCATGCGCGACCTCTACGAAAACCACTGGAGCATCACCGGCATCAAGATCCCAGGGCCTCATTCCAAGGACGAGGCCGTGTATCTGCCAGGGCGCAATATCGTATTTCTGTCGAAGGCGGCCGTGTACGCGGCGATACACAAGATCGAGGTGATCGAGATCGGAGTCCTGCGCGGCAATCCGTTCAAGGACAGCTCGAAACAATTTTTCAAGAAGATCGGCGACGCCTTGTCGATGGGTCTTTCAAGCGGCATCGAAGTGAAGGCTCCTTTCCAAAAAATGAAAAAAGAAGATGTGATCATCCTCGGCAAAAAGCTTCCGCTTGAAATGACGTTTTCCTGCATCAACCCCAAAGGCTACGAACACTGCGGCGAGTGCAACAAGTGCATTGAGCGTAAAAAAGCGTTTTTCGCCGCAGGCGTATTCGATAAGACCCGCTACAAGAAATCCGGTATTTAATTTTTCTCCATGAAGATCTTGATCTTCGGTGCAGGCGCCGTTGGCAGCGTCATCGGCGGATTTCTCGCGCGTCTTGGGAATGAAGTGACGCTTTTCGGGCGGCCGTGGCATCTCGATGTGGTCCGGAAGCAGGGGCTCACCATCACTGGCCTCTGGGGCAGTTACCGGATCAAGGCACTTGAAACATGCACGGACCTACAGGCACTGCGAGCTGAAGGAGCAGCGTATGATCTCATCGTTCTCACCGTAAAATCTTTTGACACTGAAAAAGCGGTCTCGGAGCTTCGGCCACTGATGAAGCCGGACACCATGCTCCTTTCCCTTCAAAACGGTCTCGGCAATGTAGAAGCCATCCTTCGATGCATTCCGGCTGAGCAGTTGTTGATCGGCCGTTTTATCACGGGCGTCGAGCTCAAGCCCGGCGAAGTGAACATCACCGTATCCGCAGACGCCGTGGTGATAGGCTCTGTGCCGGGCATTACCCCCAAAGTAAATCCGGTGAAAGTTGCCTCGGTCTTCACTCATTCAAAGATCGAGACCCGCGCGGTGCCGGACATCCTGACTCAGCTTTGGTCCAAGGTGATCTACAACTGCGCGCTGAATGCGATCTGTAGTTTGCACGAGATGCCTTACGGGCGCATCCTCGATGATGACGATACGCGAAAAGACATGCAGTCCGTCGTGCACGAATGCTATGCCGTGGCCGGCAAAAAGGGGATAGCGCTGAACCCAACCTCTCCCGAGGCTTATCTCGAACTTCTCACTTCGAGACTCATCCCTGCCACAGCCGCTCATTATCCCTCTATGCTTCAGGACCTCCGTCGAGGCAAGCAAACCGAGATAGAATCGCTGAATGGCGCCATCGTCCGCCTGGGGCGTGAAACAGACATTCCAACCTCCGTCAACGAGCGCCTCACAAAAACCATACTTTCCAAATCTTCCGCCGTTAAAATCAGTAATAATATTTAATAAAAGTTAAAGATTAATTAAAAGATTTAGGGCAAAAAAGCGCCCGTTTTCCTTGTCATTTAGGGCCTGCTAAGGCATACTTTCTGCAAAATTGTACCCCGCTCTAACCATTACGCTTTAAATCACTTATGCAATGTTTTAGGGGGAGTTTTTTTGGTAGAAAAAGAGAAGCTTTTTAAAAGTCGGTTTGAAAGCAAGTACGGAGTTTTGCGGCTGATCGCAGGCGTACTGATACTCTCATTTTCTGTCCAGGAATTTGCGTTCGCCGCTCCTGAAGCCGTCGCATTTCTCTCGCAGCCTTCTTTGCCTTCCATCCCGCCCTCTGTCGGTCTCGTCGCCGGCGCGCATCGCGTTTCTTCCGGTTCCAGAACCATTTATCTGGTCCAAGACGCCCACACCAACGAATCCGCCCAGCGAAATATCGCCAAGATCCTCGACACGCTGATCCGCGAGGAAAAGCTCTCGCATGTTTTCCTAGAAGCGGGAAGCGGGGATGATTCGCTCTCATTTCTGCGTCCTTCGCAGGCCCGAGATGAGGGAAAACGCGTCGCCGAGCAGTTCCTGAAAAAAGGCTATATCCAGGGACCGGACTATCTCGATTTGACGAGCGTGCGCCCGTTCACGCTTTGGGGTATCGAAGACAAGGCGCTTTACGGGAAAAGCCTGGGCCATTATTCGCATCTCGTGAAAGAGCGCGAGCATTTGAACGCTTATCTCGACACACTTGAGCGTGCGGTGAAAACATTGAGGTCGAGGCTCTATCATCCGTCCCTTTTGGCGCTGGATGATGAACGCATCGCATTTTCAAAGAATGAGCGCACACTCGCTGAATATTTCTTCTTCCTCGTCACCGAGTCGCAGAAAAGGGGAGTAGATGTCCGGCATTTGTCTGAGCTCGCCAAGCTGAAAGAATTGCGAAATGCGGAAACCGGCATCGATTTCGAAAAGGCCGCTGAAGAACAGGTGAAGTTTTTTGCGTCGTTATCGGCCGAAAAAAAGGCAGTTTTTGGTGAAAGTTCCTCTCGCTTACCGTTTTTCCTTGATTCATCTGAACACGCCGAAGCGACTGGTTTTTATTCATTGCTCGAAGAAGAGCTCCGCGACGCGCAGGAGTATCCGAATCTTTCCCGCTACCTGTCCTATCTGAAAAAAGCCCGGTCGCTGGACCTCCGGCGACTCCTGAAAGAAAAAGACTGGATGCAGAACCGGCTCATGGAGCTTACCGCCCGCACGCCTGACGAAAGACGCCTTTTGGAAATTCACAATCACATCGGTCTTTTGCGTCGCCTCGTGAGTGTGTCGCTGTCGAGCGAGGAATTTGCCTGCCTTGATTTGCGCGCTTTTGACGTCATCGAAATGGGTGGTTTTCTGAACGCGAAACTGATGGAACTCGGTTCCCATCATGAGGACGCCGTGTTCCTCGATAAACCTTTCGAAGAAGCGCTTGGCCACGCGCAGGCTTTTTATGACCTCACACTCAAACGAGACGACGCTTTTGTCGAGCGCCTGCTTCAAAAAATGGACAAAGACGGTGCCAAAAAAGCGGCGCTTGTCGCCGGTGGTTATCACACAGACCATTTGCAAAAACTGCTAGCTCAAAAGGGCGTGTCCTCCGTGGTCATCACGCCGCAGGTCCTGCAAGAGACGAATCAGAAAAAATACGAAGGCCTGCTCTTGCAAGGTGTCGGTCGGGGGTCAGACCCTAAGCATATCTCCACCGAGGGTCTGACCCCCAGAGTGGGCTCTATCGCCGTTTTACCGGGCCGAGAGGCGCTAGCTTTCCCCGTGGCCGGAAATTCAGCCAGGCCTCGAGTGGTGTCGCTGCTGAAAAAAGAATTGGGTATTTTTCAGAAGACAGTTCCGTCCTCTGTCGTCCGTCCTCTGTTCTCTGAATCCGGCGCGCGGCTAGCAGAAATTCCAGAGATCAGCGGTGGCCTTTATCGTCAAAAAGAAGAGCTGGTTCGATGGCTTACGCCTGGGGCACGATCCGGACTTTATCCAAATCCTTGGCTACTGCGTAAAGTATTCATCCACATATTCAGTCTTTATATTTCTGAGGGTGGGGTGGGTGAAGAGACCAGGCGCTGGACTATCTCTTTGGCCGAAAAATGGCGGCTAACACCCGATCATTTGAAAAACCTTCTCCGCTGGTTCAAGTACTCGGAAGTAGATCTGACGCGCGTTTCGGACCATACTTTTTCTGATTTCATTCATGCCTACGTTGAAAGCTATCAAAAATTCCCTCGCCTGAGAAACAATTTTATTTACAATCTGCCACTTGCCATTACGGATGAAGAGAAGTTGAAACTCCCGACGCTGAACACCGATCGCATGCTACGGATCGTTCCCACAGGCCTCATCAACGGTGATCTGGTCTTGAAGGCGCCTATCAAAGGCACGCCCTATGCGTTCGTGATTTCGTACGGTTTGGTGGAGAGCACGCACGGGCTTTATGTCGTGTTGATCAAAGAAGCAAAAGGTTCCGAACCTCAGGAAGAGATCATTCGAATGGGGCTGGATACCCAACGGACGGCTCTTCGCATCAACATGATCCAGGGCGTCGAAGGTAAACAGCATTTGATCAATGAAATATTCCCTGAAGGCATGGGTTTGCACCCGGCGTTGGCGATCTTTTATTTCGTTTTAGGGCTGGCAAACAACGGCTATATAGGGCCGATCGTTCATAGACGGGAACGACAGATGTTTGGCAAGATCCTTGGCATCCGGCCAGAATATATTCCCACCATGCATGTGCGATTCAACAAGAAAGCCACAAAACCTATCACGCTCAACGTGATGGCCAACTATGGCAAGTTCGGGTTCTGGCGCAAGTCGCCTTTTGCCAGGTGGAGGGATCTGGATGGGTTGAACAATCTCTGGGCAGCCCGGCTGCAAACGAAAAACTTGAAAGAAGCCACGACGATGTTGAGGATACGGGACGCGTTCCAGCACGTGCGCGAGATCCCAGCAGCTTCCGGCGCGCGGCTGGTGGAGAAAATAGAGCACCAGAGCACCAGAGCACCAGAGCACCAGACTGGTGTACTGGCACCTGGTGCACCGGTGCCCCAGGGTGTTCTTGGCCCACTCTCCGGCGCGCGGCTAGCCAAGCAAGACGACGCAGCTTCTTCGGATCGCATCAATAAAATTCAAGGGCTGATATTCACGCTAAAACAAGACGTGGCGGTTAAAGACCCGGTGTCGTTCGAGCGGTGGCGGCGTTCCGCGAGATATGTCGTGAACCGAAAAGAGTTCGGTGATACCCCATCGGCCACGGACCTTGGTTTCTGGTACGATG
>CAZTBX010000101.1:0-7321 GCA_964612035.1 uncultured Planctomycetia bacterium | reverse complement strand
TCCAAAATCGCCGGGTAGCTTCACTTGCTTTGTGTATTCCTCGGCTGTTTTAAAATTAGGGATGTCCTCATGGACTTTGAGCACCGTGAACATCCCGCCCATGCCGATAGGCCCAAAAGGTCCGTCCCCTGCCATCATGGGGAGCGTGTTTTCAGGACCTTTCATGTGCTTAGAGTGTGCCAGATGCTCGTGCATACCCTTTTCACCCATGGCCATGTAGCCCGGTAAAAGGTCGCGGATGTTACTCTCTATCCCTTCCTGACTAACACCGAGCACATTTGGTATATCATGTCCCATCGCATTCATGGGATGATGACGAAGATGACAGTGAAGCGCCCAGTCCCCAGGGATCGCGATAAATTCATAATCCCGGGTTTGGCCGGGACCGATGGCCACGGTTGTTTCAGGCCACTGGGCAGACTCGGGGATATCCCCTCCATCGGTAGCAACCGTTTTAAACGTATGGCCATGCATGTGAATGGCATGAAAATCCTGTCCCACGTGCCCAATACGAACACGCACCCGCTCGCCCGGACGCGCCAGAAGCGGTGCCGTTCCGGGAAACGCGCGGCTATTAAATGTAAAGATATTGAAGTCCGTCATTACGTTGGGATCGGGACGGGAGCTTCCAGGTTCCACGAACCATTCATTCAAGAAAATCGCGTAATCTCTATCGATTTTTGGACTTCTATGTTTTGGATGAATAATAAAAAACCCCATCGTCCCAAGGCCTATCTGCACCATCTCGTCACCATGAGAGTGGTACATCTGAGTGCCGTGTTGTTTGAGCGTGAATTCGTAGGCGAAGGTTTCACCCGGCATGATGGCTTTTTGATTCAATCCTTGAACGCCATCCATGCCGCTCGGGAGGAGAATGCCGTGCCAGTGAACAGCGGTGGGTTCGGGAAGCTTATTCGTCACAAGAATTCGGACTCTGTCGCCTTCCACGGCCTCGATGGTAGGCCCCGGTGTTTGTCCGTTATAACCCCAGGCCTTGATCATCATACCGGGAGCTACCTCCCATTCCACTTCTTCAGGGATGAGGTGAAACTCTTTCACGCCATCCACCATCTTCCAGGGAAGGGTTGAACCGTTAAGCGTGACGACCGGGGTATAAGGCAATTCCTCTGCTTTCACAGCAGGGCTATGAAGCAGAAAAAAGCCAATTAGTAACGCAAACAAACTTTTCTTTCTCATTATTTTCCTCCGTGATTGGCGTGACTTGTTCCAGCCGCCGACTCTTCTTTTTTCATATTTTTATCCACACTTTTACTGAATGGAAGATTTGAGCTCATCGCTTTTTCAAGATCCGACCTTGCGATCCAGTAGTCCTTTAAGAAATCAACGTATTCTTTATAGGCAAGGATCTCGTTTTGCTTGGCTCGAATGAGGTCGTAGTTTCCGAGAAGCATGAAGTTGTAATGTTTCTGGGTTTCTTCGGTGACTTTTTCTCGGATGGGAATGATCGAGCTTTTATATTCCTCCACAAGGATCCTCACGGCAAAAAGACGGGCTCTTTTTTGTTTGATCTCGGAGCGCACATCGTTCTCGAGAGCTTTGAGACGAAGTTGCGCCTCTTTTAGTTCGGCGCCCGACCTTGAAACCTCCGTTCGCCCAAGGTCATAAATTGGAACTTCTGTTCTCAGGGTTGGGCCCATAACGCTCCCGCCGTCGACGTCTTTTTCGGTGCTGACTCCAACTTCAGGGTGACCCAAGACTCCCAAACGATTGAGTGAGAGCATGCGCCTTAAAGCTTCAATATTTTTTCTGGCAATAAGAAGGTCAAGTCTTTTGGACATTCCCATCGACAGAAGCTCATCATAAGATGGTTCGGAGACCTGGATTTCTTGGAGCTCTTCCTTGATCTCCCACGATGGATCATCCCCACCAAAGCCCATGAGGCGGTTTAAATCTTCTTTCTTGAGAATAAGGTCCACTTCAGATCTCAAGTATTCCAGCTTTGCGTCCTGATAAAGAGATCTCTCGTTTGCGTAACCAAGTTCGCTGATGTTTCCGGCTTCAAACTGTCTTTTTGCAAGTTCTTGGGAGGCCTCCGCCTGCTCAAGCACTCTTTTACGCATTGAAAGCATCGCCATGCCACCCTGGACTTCATAAAAAGCGGACTTCACTTCAAATGCTAAGTCCAAAACTTCCCTCGTGATCTCGAGTTCTGCTCTATGAAGTTGGGCCCCGGCGAGATCGCTCTTTAGTGGAAAAAGAATGAAACTCAAGAAATCTTGTTCAACCGTGAATTCCGTATTGTTATACGGCTCATTTTCTTTGGGAAATCTTACGCTGGCTCCAAACACAGGCTTTTCAGGAAGCCGTGTTTTATTGAAATCAGCTTTTGCCATGCCCCATGATTCCAAAACGGCCTGCAGAGATCGATTATTCAAAAGAGCGATTTGAATAACGGTGTCTACCGTGAGAGGTTTTTCCAAGAGTTCTTTCAAAAAACCCTTGGTATTAGCGTTTTCTTTTGAGACATCAAAGTCGATACGCGAGGAAACGTCCTTGGATATCCGGGTCAGATCTGAATTACCTGCGTGGACTTCGCCGTGGGATAGATCTCCAAAAAGAAGGCATAAAATAAATAAACTTGTTTTAAATTTCATAGCTCACCATTTTTAATTTTTAGAATAGAGAAAAGAAAAAGACCACAAAACAGCCTTTTTCGAAGAAAAGCTTAGTGGAGAGAAACCGGAGGTGCGTGGGTAAAGTAGGTTAAAAGAAAAACGGGTGGCGGTGATTTACCAAATGAAGGGTTAATAAAATAATCTCCACCCAAACTATAAAAATCATGGGCTGTTTTGGAAAAAATATTTAATGGTAAGGCAGATTTAACCGCCAGATCTAGCAAAAAAGTACTTTTTAGGAACGGGGTGACGGCTAAAAGATTTGAGCAACAGGTTTGGTCTTCACTCTGGCTTTTATCTTTGGAACCTTGATCAGCATGATGGCCACAATCGTAGCTGGATGGCTGATCTGTATCCGTACCCGCACAAACGTCCTGGGCAAAGGCACTCTCAACTACGCATAAATTCAAACCAAAGAAGAGAGCAGTAAGGAGATAAGCTGCTAAGGTTCGTTGAATGGCTGGCTTTCTCAGCATAGAGTTTCATGCTACAATTTTATACTGTCCCTTGCAATCATAAAAAACATACCGGCATCTTCCCCTTGCAAACCGGAAGCCGCTTGAGCTGATCCTGGAGGTGAGAAAACTAACGTGGAGCGGACAACTCTCTGGGCGCCAAGCATCGGTTGCCTGCGTTAAAAGAGTCAGCGTTCTTGATGAAAGCGACTCCGCTAAAGCAGATTTGATCAGAGAGAGCGTTTTTTAGGCTCTTCACCCGGGCGCTGTTCTTCGTCCGGCGTTTCGGAAGACAGCTTCTTGAACTGTTCGGCGCTCTCCGCACGCAGTTTGTCAAGCTGCGCCATGAAAAACGACGCCTCTTCCGGTAAAAGAAGCCAGCCCGGCAGCTCGCTGCCGTCTTCGCCTCCCTGGAGATATTTCCTCGAATACTTCCGCATCAGCCGCTTGGCGTCCGCGTTCGTGATCTTGATCCCATCCCACAATATTTTTTTAGCCGAACCGCCTGCCTTGAACACTTTTTCTATCGGATCGTAGAATCCGCTGACGAAAGTTCCTTTTTTCTGTTTCAGGATGTAAGCCGGAACGCCGTAGTAATTGTAGTGGCCTTCGATGCTGGGCTGGTTGGATCTTTTTTGCGCCATGAGGGGTCTCCTTAAAAAATATTGTAGCACAATTTTTAGGATTTAAAATAGTTTATGTAAAAAATTCTAGGAAAAAGATCAGCCGCTTTGGTATTCGCTGCCGACAACTTCGATCTCAAACTTGTCCGGCATACCGACAAATCCGTGCTGCTTGAAAAGTGCCTGCAAGGGATGCACTTTCACGCCAAAAGTGTCCGGCACCGAGCCGACCACGTCTCGAAACGACTTTTCACCGGCACCGACCAGGACGACATCGCCTTCGAATATCTCTTTCTGGTTCTTGTCGAAGAGATCCGTGCTCTCGAGGAACACGCAATCACCATAAGGGGCGCGTTTCACGGGCATACCGCGTCCATCGTTCTTTCCATGATCGTCCTCACAGAGAAGCGCGTATAGGAATTTCTGATAGCCGCGAAAATACATCTTTTTTTCCTTCAGATGCCAAACGCGGAAGCGGTGTTCTTTCATTTTCCGTTCTTTAAGTTGAAAAGAAGGACGAATTCCCCGAGGATCTTTTTAGACTTGAAGTGTTCGATCATGTTGGCAGCATTTTTCCGCACCACTTCTTCGAATTTTTTCGTGAGCTCGCGCGCGATGACGAGCGGGATGTCCCCCAGTGTATTGTGAATGGCCTCGAGCGTCTTGAGTAACCTATGCGGCGACTCGTAAAAGATCACTGTGCGCTCCTCGCCCTTCAGCGAAAGAAGCCTCTTCTTTCTCGCTCCGTCTTTCACCGGTAAAAATCCCTCGAACACAAAACGGTCCATAGGAAGGCCCGACACGACTAGCGCAGTGAGGAATGCCGAGGCACCGGGCAGCGCTTCGATGCGCACCCCTTCTTTCGCGGCCTCGGAGATGAGGCGGTAACCGGGATCCGAAACGCCGGGTGTCCCGGCATCGGTCACAAGGGCTACCTGCAGGCCCTGTTTGATCTTTGCGAGCATTTCCGGCGTGCGGCGTTTCTCGGAAAAATCAAAAAAGCTCGTGAGAGGTCTTCGGATGCCGTAATGGTCGAAGAGTATCTTCGAGTGGCGCGTGTCCTCGCAGGCGATGAGGTCCACGCCTTTCAGTATCTCGACGGCGCGATGGCTGAAGTCGCCAAGATTCCCGATCGGGGTGGCGACGAGATAGAGAATGCCGGAGCCCTCCGGCATCACTCCACCGTTACCGACTTGGCGAGATTTCTCGGTTGATCTATGTCCTCGCCGAAGGCGCGCGCAGCACAGTAGGCGATGAGCTGCAAGGGCAGGACGGTCACAAGCGGCGAAAAGATCTCAGACACGCTCGGGACCTCGATGGTGTAGAACGGCTTAAGTTTTTGGATGTAGGCATCGCCTGTCGTGACGATGGGAATGATACAACCGCCGCGCGCCTTGATCTCCTGGATGTTGGAGATCATCTTGTCATAGGTCCTGGAAACGGGCGCGATGCAGATCACCCACGGGTTCTCATCGATGAGCGCGATGGGGCCGTGCTTCATCTCGCCGGCCGGATAGCCTTCCGCCGAAATATAGGAAATTTCCTTTAGTTTCAGCGCCCCTTCGAGCGCGTTGGGATAATTGATGTTGCGCCCGAGATACAAAAAACAGCCGTTCGGGGCGCGCTTTCGTTTGTCGGGTTTTTCCAAAAAGTATTCTTCCAGTTTCGCGTGGTAGCGCCGTTTGAATTCCTCGGCATTTTTGCGCCAGTTTTCCCTGTCCGACTGATATTCATCGAGGAACTGCTGCATGAGAAGCGGTACACGGAAAAATTCCTTGAGCAACGCGCGGACGCGGCCAGACTCCATCGCCTTAAAAAGACCCGACAGATAGAGCCCCAAAAGATAGAGCACCGCTAGTTGTGCGGTGTATGCCTTGGTGGACGCAACGGCGATCTCAGGCCCGGCATGCGTGTAGATCACGCCCTCGGCTTCGCGCGCCAGCGAGCTGGCAAGCACGTTGCAGATGGAAAGCGTCAGCGCTTTTTTCTTTTTGGCCTCGCGGAGGCCCGCGAGCGTGTCGGCTGTCTCGCCGCTTTGGGAGATGGCGATGAGCAGTGTGTCCGGCCCAATATTCTGTTTGCGATAGCGGAACTCCGACGAAGTCTCGACGCTGACGGGGATGCTCATGAACTCTTCAAAAATGTATTTTGCCGTGAGACCCGCGTGATACGCGGTACCACAGGCGATGATGACGATCTTTTTCGTCTTCTTGAACGCCGCGGGGCTGATCTTCAACTCTCCAAAGTGGATCGTCCACCCCTTCACACGTTCCTTCTGGATCGAGGCGAGCACCGACGGCTGCTCGAATATCTCTTTCAGCATGAAATGTTCAAAACCGCCTTTTTGCGCTTGAGCGACATTCCACTGGATGTTCATCGGAAGGCGTTTCACGGCGCGGCCCGCCTGATCGGTGATCTTCAGAGAGTTTTTCGTGAGCGTCACGATCTCACCATTTTCCAGGAAGATCGCCCGCTTCGTGTGTTCGATCAGCGCCGATACGTCGCTGGCGAGATAATTCTCATTTACGCCCGGCCCGACGACCAGCGGGCTGTCCATTTTAGCCGCGACGATCTTGCCGGGTTCTTTTGAACAGATCACGGCGATCGCGTAAGTACCCTTCACGTCTTTCAGGGCCCGAACGACGGCTTCCTCCAGGTTCTTTTTGTAATATTTGGAAATAAGGTGCACAAGGACTTCCGTGTCCGTCTCGGAACGGAAATGCACCCCGGACTCTTCGAGCTTTTTCTTCAATTCGAAATAATTTTCTACGATGCCATTGTGAACGACGGCGATGCGGAGCTTCTCGTCTAGGTGGGGATGCGCGTTGTCGCGGTTCGGAACGCCGTGCGTGGCCCAGCGCGTGTGCCCGATCGCCGTGTTGCCCTGGAGCGGACGCGCCTTCAGCAGTTCCTCAAGATTGCGGATCTTCCCCTGCGTTTTCTCGAAAGCCAGCTGGTCGGCGCCGTTCTGGATGGCGATGCCCGAAGAGTCGTAACCACGGTATTCGAGGTGCTTCAGGCCGCGTATGGCGAGGTTCTGCGCCTGGCGGTGACCCGTGTAGCCAAAAATGCCACACATAAATTATCGTTTTCTCCTTATATTGAAGGCCCTATTGTAACTCAAAAAATGCCTTTCTCACAGCCCCCGCCTGGCTATGATATAATTGGTTCGTTTTTAAAGACGAAAGGGGCGTGTTCCTTGTCTTACTGGCAGGCGGCGTTTCTCGGGCTCGTCGAGGGGTTGACGGAATTCCTTCCGGTGTCTTCTACAGGACATCTCATCATCGCATCCCGGTGGCTGGGCCTGGCACAGGGCGAATTCCTGAAAAGTTTCGAGATCGCTATCCAGTCCGGGGCCATTCTTGCCGTGTTCACGCTCTACTCTTCTTCGATGTTCAAAAATTTCGAGATCTTGAAGCGAATATTTCTCGTTTTTCTGCCCACCGCCATCATTGGCTTCGTATTGTACCCCCTGATCAAAGAATACCTTATGGGAGACTTGAGGATAGTGTTGGTCGCGCTTTTCTGGGGTGGCGTGTTTCTTATCGTCTTTGAACGCCTGCACCGCGAAAAAGGCGACGCTCTAGATGACCTGTCAAAGATCCCC
>CAZTBX010000100.1:0-5366 GCA_964612035.1 uncultured Planctomycetia bacterium | reverse complement strand
TGCTCAAAAAAGGGATCTCTCCCCCACGGCTTTTCCCATTCCGCGGCCTGCGCCTGACGCAAACCCTCATTTTGGCGGATGACCTGCAAAAGCGAAATGTTCCCCATATCCAGCGCCATTCCAGCGCCTGATGCCGGCAGGGACGCGGGCGCGCCTTTTTTATGTTTAGGCATGAAAGTGTTCAGCAGCATCGCGACCGAGATCACGCATAAGACCGCGACAAAGATCTGCTTTTTTTTCTCTTTTTCCATTGCCCCTCTTATTGCTTCAAAAAGAAACTCACCAGCATGTTGCACTCCAGCATACCCGGTTCATTCGTAGACTTGCGTAGCTCGAAAGATTCGATCACCGATCTTTTCTTCGACATCTCGTTCAAAGACGCCATGAAATCGGAAAGTTCCGCGTAGCGGCCGACAAGTTTGATGCGTATCGGCAGCCGGCGGAATCCCGTCGCGCGAAGCGCCGCCGTGGATGCGTCCACTTCGGTGGTGGAAAGATTGCGTTCCAGCGGTTCGGGCGCCTCGGAGTTGATGTTCAGTACCCTGACCGCGTGTTTGCCGGAGAGCTCGGAAATGTTGTTCAAGATCAACGAGACTTCGGAAATATCAACGAACCCCGCCTTGAAGTCACTGGCCTCCTGCTGCACGCGGTTCAGCTCTGACGGGCTCAGAACGTTGATGCCGCTGGCCTTCACCCGTGCGATGTCTTCTTTTTTGGCGGTCACCGCGGCCAGCGTCGACGCATATTTTTTCTGAAGCGGCCAGCAGACGAACACGGCCGCCGCCAGGAGACCAACGATGAGCACCACCCAGATCGAATCGGCTTTTTTCATGCGAGTCCAGGCGATCATTTTGTCCGTGGCGGCCGTCATTTGATGCCTTTGGTCGAACAGGTGATCTCAAAAAGCGTTTTGTCCCCTTCCGGCGTCTGGGCCGAATGCGTGAGTGTCACGTTCCGGATGAACGGAGACGACAGCAGCGCTTTCATGAAGTCGGCCGCGATCTTCACCGAATCCTGCCTGCCCGTGTGGACGGTCCCTCGCAGCATCAGCGATTCGCTCTGCCGGTTGAAAACGGTATGATCGAGAACGACTAAATTAGGCGTGATGACGCCAAGCTGTTTCAAAAGTCCCGCGTGGAACACGTCACCTTTCAAGGCGCTGATGCGGAAACGCTGCTGTTCCACGATCGCGCTCAAGAGCTCGTTCATCCGACTTGTTTCTTTCCACTCGCTCTCGACCGATTTCAACTGAAGCTGCGCGAAATGGATGCGCATCGTCATCCACCCGCTGAAAAAGATCAAACCGATCAGGCAGAAAGCGAAAACCATCCTCGCCGAGATCTTTTTGGCGCGCTCAAACCTCTCGTGTCTGATCTCATGCGGCAAGAGATTCACCGAGTCGTCATCGGCCAAAGAAGCGCCGATCAGCGAGCTGTAGGAACCGAAATTCCCTCGCACGAATTCTTTGGCTGCGGCCTGCATCCGCGAACTGAGATGTCTCTCGGGATCCAACGGCAGCACTTCCATTCCCAGGAACTGCGCCATGAAGGTCTGCAGGCCCTTGAGGTTGGAACCTCCTCCGGTGAAAAGGACCTTCGAGACGGGTTGGGCGTATTTCTGCCTCTGGTAAAAATCGAGGCATCGCTTGATCTCGGCCACGATCTTCTCGAGATGCGCCCTCGCGAGGGCGATGTGGGCGGCCTGGGGATCGCTCACGCCTTCACGCACTTTGAGCGCCTCGGCCTCTTCGGTGCCATATTGCGTTTCTTTTCCGTCGTTCAGGAACACGGCGGTTATCGCCTCCGTCAGGGTGCTGCCCCCGAGCGGCGCCTGACGCGCCATAACGATCTTGCCATCTTGGACGATGAGAAAACGCAGCGAATACCGCCCGATGTCGGCGACAAACACGGGATCCGCCTGCGAAGACGCGAACGCGGCCGCGGCGATGGGACCGGGGATCAGCGCGTCGATATGAAATCCGAGATTCTGGATCAGCTCGAGCTTCTGCATCGCCGGTTTTTTCTTGCAGTAGAAAGCGTTGAAAAGCTTTTCTTTCACTCCTTCGGCATTCTCGATGTCGCGGACGAACTCGAACTGCACGAGGTGCTCCTGGTCATCCACCGCGTGGAGGTTTTTCAGTTCAGACACAAGCGCTTTTTTCAGATCCTGTTCAGGCAGGTTGGGAAGCACGATCTGGCGGCAGTTCATGTCCTCATCCCACACCGCCACGACGCGTGCGCCGCTCTTTTTGTCCACCGTTTTGATGAAATCCGCGAAAATATCTGGGGCATTGAGCGGGCTGATCTCATTCGCTGGCACTCTAAAAAAATCGTGGATCTTCGGGTCTGGCGAGAAGTCGATACGGGCGGCAAGAACGGAGCTCTGCTTGAAATCAAAAACGCAGTTTCTTCGGCGATCCCTGCTTTTTATCATCGAGACCATTTTAGAGTAACCCTGGTAAAAACGCAATAAGCGAACAGTCCTAGTATCGTGAAAAGTGAAATAGTCCCCCCTATCTTGAACAACAGAGGGTCGTAAACCATTCGGACCTCATGAAGACCCGGCACCAAAGGCACCGCGCGAAAAGCGTGATTCGCCTGATAAATTTTGGCCGGTTTCCCATCCACCCACGCCTTCCAGCCTGGATAAAACACATCCGACACCACAAGCCAGCTATTGGAGACGGCCGATACCGTCATCCGTAAATTTTGGGCCGTGTACTCGGTGATGGACGCCTGCGCGCGATCGGGATGATCGCTGGGATCGCCATAAAATATTCCGTCCGACTTTTTCGTCAAGTACACTATTTTCGTTGGGTTAAAAGACGCTGATAAAAGTTTATCCCTCAGTTTTTTTTCATCCGATACCGTCTCGGCATCAGGCACCACCAGGGCGCGGGGCAGGGACCGATCATTGATGAATAAATTCACGCTTGACTGGACCAGCAGCCGGTAGGGGGTCGGAAGCTGTTGAAGAGGACTAACCATGTAACGAACGTTCAAAAATCTCACCAGGGGACTGTTGGGCGTCTTGAAGAACGCCAACACCGACTGAATATCGAACGCTTCACGGATATACAAGGAATCGTATCCGCGGACGTCCTGCAGGGCGAATAGAAGCATCATGTTCGTCACCATTCTTTCCTGCTGCTCCTCATACCATCTGTCCAGCGTGGTGCTCAAAAGATGGTCCTGCTGCCATACGGCTTTGGGCGACGCCAATACACGGAAAACTTCTTTATCCTGAGTGACGCGCTGAATGACCGGCAAGGTTTTTTCGATGGCCGCGCGGGAAACCGTCGGTTCGGCGATATTGGACGCGGTCAGATCGATGAACACGAGGACCAGGAAAAAAACCGCCAGGAGTCCCGTCTTGATACGAAAACGAGCCGCGGCAGCTATGCCCAAAAACACGAACGCGGAAAGAAATATCGACCGCCGAATATTCCTGAGCGTCACTATCGTCAGATCTTGAAGTATTTCTCCAGAGTAAAAAGGTTTCACGGTATTTTCATATCGATCCTTTATCCAATGCCAGATCCTGTCTTCGAACGACGGCGCGAAAACCAAAAGAACGGCTCCGCTTAGGGCCAGGAAAAGCGCCACAAATACAAGCCAACGCAAACCTCGACGATCGCTTGCGCGCGAGCGGTTTGCCGTGCTCTGTAAAATAACATCCAAGGCAAACCCCGCCAGACAGGCCAAGCTGAAATTAAAAAGGAAGTAAAAGCGCACCGGATACCGGATAAAGTTCATGAAAGGCACGATCTTATAGAGGACCGGATAAACGAGCGTGTTGCCCCCCAGGGAAAGAGACAGCGCAAAAAGTAAAAGCAGCGCGTGATAGGAGACCATTCGGCTTCGCCGGACAAAAAAAGTGGTCATGGCAAGTACGACCACCGTGGCCCCCGCATAATAATTCTCCAGCCAGCTTTGTCTCACCCAATAGTCGACCATCTGAAGAGTGATGTCCGAAAAAAAAGGGACGACGACGCTGAGGAGGTCCTTGTACTGCATGCTCCACACGGAAGAATCCTGAAAGCTCATCCCACTGCGCGTCGAGTGGAAGATGAATTCAACAAAAAGCGGCCATTGGAAAGCCGCCAGAGCCAAAAAAAGAACCAGGCTTTGTCCCAATGCGGCCAAAGGCCGCCAAGACAGCGTTTTTTCCTCGAAGCGGCGTTCCGCGGTCCTGAACAACACAAAAATGGAACAGACCATGACGGAAGCAAAAAATATCGATGGGTCTCCGGCCAAATATTGGAATAAGAAAGCAAAGGCCAGGGAGACTTTCCACGCGAAACCGTCTCGGGACATCGCGCGGCGAAGCATCAAAAGGACGAGAGGGAAATACGTTGCCGTGCAAAGTGAGATCGTCAGGTTGATGTTTGACTGCATGTAGCCGCCGGCGGCGAAGGCAAACCCGGCAAGGAAGGCCGCTTTATGAGACTGCCCGCAATCCCTCATCCACAAAAAAGTGAAAAAAGCCGAAAGCGACAGATGCAGAAGGATATAAAAATTAAATGCCCAAGTATAATCTGGGAGCAAAAATAAAATGCCGAGTGGATAAAAAACGCAGGTTTGCGGGTTGGCCAAATGGGGACATCCCATGTTGAGCAGCGGGTTCCAAAGCGGGATGTTCAGATGGCGTAGATTCTCCCAGGAATAATGCCACACGGGATAATAGTATCGGAGAATGTCCCGGCGCATGAAACTTGCGCCCTTAAACATCACCTCCGGAAACATCCACAGGAAGAATCCAAGGTAGGCCAGAAAGGCCAGTAGGGGCTTGATAGAAAGCCTTCGAAGGGCTGAGGGGATCACAAGCTCCGGAAGCTAAAATTCGCTTGTATCGATGACTCCATCCGAATAAGCGCCGGATCGGCCGTAAGCGGTGTTGTTCGAGGTCACGTACCAAAATCCCGCGCTGGCGTGCGTGGCGGAAGTACTCGCTGTGCCCGTCATGTTAGTGATGGCAATGACACCGGACCGGCCGTTGATCTGATTGACCGGTAGTTTACCATCAGGAAAATCCGCGGCAACCAAAGAAGTCGGATTAGACGCTTGGGAAGTGCCCATGCGAGCGCTGTTCAGATACTTCGCCGAAAGCACGGATCGGACAGCACCGATAGCCGAGCGCGTCGATTCGATCTTGGCCTGCCGGCTGAAGTCCTGCATCTTTGGCAGGGCAAACACGGCGACGATCGCGATGATAGCGATGGCCACCGTTACATCAATGAGAGTGAAACCGCGCGCGCGGATCATGTCGAGGGAACTAGAAGCCGCTGGTATCGATGACGCCGTCGGAATAAGCGCCCACACGCCCATAATCGGCGCTGGCAGGGTTGTCGACATACCACCAACCTG
>CAZTBX010000099.1:0-70175 GCA_964612035.1 uncultured Planctomycetia bacterium | reverse complement strand
CACTCGCTGGATAGCGTTCGGGGGGACGCCGCTGCCCACGGCCGCGCCGCCGGAGGTGACATAGCTGGAGGTAACGAAGGGATAGGTGCCGTGGTCCACGTCGAGCAGCGTCCCCTGCGCGCCCTCGAACAGGATGTGTTTTTTCTGTTTCACCGCCGCGTTCAAGAGCTGCGCGGTGTCGCAGACGAAAGGCCGCATGGCCTTCGCATGCTTCAGGTACTTTTTATAAATATCGTTGAAACGAAAACCCGCGAATCCGTAGATCTTTTTGAAGATCTCGTTCTTCTCGAGCAGTGCCTTCTCAAGCTTTTGTCGAAAAAGGGGCGGGTCATAGAGGTCGATGAGGCGTATGCCGCAACGCAGAGCCTTGTCGCCGTAGCTCGGCCCGATGCCGCGCCCGGTGGTGCCGATCTTGATGAATCCTCTTTTTTCCTCACGCAGACGGTCATAGACGCGGTGATAAGGCAGGATGAGGTGTGCGCGGTCGCTCACGAAAAGACGGCCACGCACCGAGACGCCTTTTTTCTTGAGCATCCCGATCTCTTCGATGAGCGCCTCGGGGTCCACGACGACGCCGTTCCCGAGCACGCAGGTCACTTGGTTCTGCAGGATGCCGGAAGGCACGAGGTGGAGGATGAACTGGCCGTTCTTTTTGACGACGGTGTGCCCGGCGTTGTTGCCGCCCTGATAGCGCACCACAATATCCGCATCGTGCGAGAGGATGTCGATGATCTTGCCTTTCCCCTCATCGCCCCACTGGGCGCCGACCACTACGGTGTTGGGCATGAGTTAAAGCCGGATCAGCTTCGCGTCCAAAATATTCCTGGCCTGTTTGATCTCTTTCAGAAGTTTTTCGGAAACGGGGCTGTCGATCTTGATCAGCGTGCGGGCCTGTCCGCCGAGACGGTCGCGGCCGAGCGTCATGCCGGCGATGTTCACTTCGTTCGACCCGAGTAGCGTCCCGATCTGGCCGACTATGCCCGGGACGTCTTTGTTGGACACGAGAAGCATGTAGCCATCGGGCACCACTTCCACGTCGAAGTGGTCGATCATGACCACGCGCACGTCCTCGCGCGTCAGCACCGTGCCCGCGATCTGCGTGGGCTTCTTGTCCGTTTTCACGGCGACCTGGATGAGATTCGCGTAATGAGAAGCCGTGAGCGACTTGGACTCAGTGATCTTGATGCCGCGTTCCTTGGCGAGCACGGAGGCGTTCACGTAATTCACGTTCTCGGCCAGCACCTGCGTGAGGAGACCCTTGATGATGGAAACCGTGATCGGTGTCGTTTCGTATTCGGCAACCTGCCCGAGATATTGGATGTCGAGCTGGAGTAGCTGTCCTTCGACGAGCTGTGCGAGCAGAATGCCCATTTTTTCGCCGAGAGTGAGATACGGCTTGATCTGGTCCAGCACCTCCGGGTCCACGGGCGGGATGTTCACGGCGTTCTTCGTGCCTTTGCCGCTGAAAAAGTCGATGACGCTCTGCACCACGTCCACGGCGACGGCGATCTGCGCCTCTTCGGTGGAAGCCCCGAGATGCGGGGTGACGATGACGCCCGGCAGTTTCAAAAGCGGAGAGTCTTTCGGCGGCTCCTGCTCGTACACGTCGAGCGCCGCGCCGGCTATGGTGCCGGATTGAATGGCCTTGGCCAGCGCCGCCTCGTCCACGAGGCCGCCGCGAGCGCAATTGACGATACGGGCGGTTTTCTTCATTTTCGCCAACTGCTTTTCACCGATCATATGGCGGTTCTCCGCACTGAGAGGCATGTGCAGTGTCAGGAAGTCGCTCTGGGCGATGAGCTCGTCCAACGTCACGATCTCCACGCCCATCTGAAGCGCCTTTTCGGCGCGCAGGAACGGGTCATAAGCGATCACTTTCATGCCAAAGACCTGAGCGCGCTTAGCCACTTCGCCGCCGATGCGTCCAAGCCCCGCGATGCCCAGCGTTTTTTCGTAGAGCTCGATGCCGGTGAATTTTTTTCTCTCCCACTCGCCTTTTTTCATGGACTCGTGGGCGCCGGGGATGTTCCGCGCCAGCGCCATGATCAGGCAGAAGGTGTGCTCGGCCGCGGAGATCGTGTTGCCGTCGGGTGTATTGATGACCACAATGCCGCGCTTCGTGGCCTCCTCCACGTCGACGTTGTCGAGACCGACACCCGCGCGGCCGATGACCTTCAGTTTTTTGCCGTGAGAGATGATGTCTTTCGTAAGCTGAGTGCCGGAACGCACGATACAGGCGTCGGCATCGGCGATCTCCGCCTTCAACGCGTCGACGGACATCTTCAATTTGATCTGGATATTCAGACGACCCTGCCCCTTGAAAAGCTCTAGCCCCTCCTGCGCGAGATCATCGCAGACGAGCACCTTGAACTGCTCTTTTACCGCTGCTGACATTGGCATCCTTGTCACCCCGACTTGGCCGCGTTCTGCGGCACGCGTTTCCATGCGTCGCGAAAGGCCTCGAGGCCTTTTTTCGCATCCGGCAGGGTGCAGGCGGCGCCCATGTGCGCGAAACGCACGATCCTCCCCTGGAGCTCACCTTGTCCGTCCGCCATCACCACATGATGGTCGTCGCGCATGATCTTGATCAGGTCTTTGGAGACCAACTCTTTTGGCAGCGTGACAGCCGTGAGCGCATTGGACGGCGCTTTGGAAAAAAGTGAGAGGCCTATTTCCTGCATTGACTTTCGTACGAACGCCGCAACCTCGGCGTGCCTGGCCCATACCTTTGGCATCGTTTCCTCGAGCAGCATGTTGAGCGCCTCGTCGAGACCGCGGATAAGATTCACGGCTGGCGTGTAGGGCGTGTCATTCTTTTTCAGCATCTTGATGGCGCCCGCGAGATCGAAATAATATTTGGGCAGGTCTGAGCGCGTCATCGCCTTCTGGGCCCTTTCATTCACGGCGAGGAACGAGAGGCCTGGTGGCAGCATGAAGCCTTTCTGGCTTCCACCCACCACGGCATCTATGCCCCAGTCATCCATTTTGAACTCATCGCAGAGAAGGCCGCTGACGGCATCCACCATGAGCAGCGCGTTCGTGCCGCGTGTGACTTTCGCGATCGCCTCGATAGGATGCGTCACCGCCGTCGAAGTTTCGCAATGCGTCACGAGAACGGCCCTGGCACCCGGATGTTTTTGCAGCGCGACGCGAACCTCTTCCGGCGCCACGGCACGGCCGTATTCGGTCTCATGGCTTTTCACGTCGAGACCAAAATTGCGTGCGATGTCGCGGTAGCGCTCGCCCCACTTACCGGCGGAAAAAGAAAGCACGGTGTCGCCTCGCGCCAGTAGATTCGAGATCGACGCCTCCATGGCGCCGGTGCCCGAAGACGCGAAGGTCACCACCGGGTGTTGCGTGAAAAAAACCTTCTGCAGGTTCGCATTCACGCGCTCGAGAATGCCCTGAAATTCCTTGGTCCGATGATGGATCATCGGCAGCGCGGTCTTTTCGAGCACACGCCGCGGGACGTTCGTGGGTCCCGGCGTGAGAAGCAGGTACTCGCTCATGTTTTTTTGATGGAGTGGACCTTGGTGACCACCTCATCGACGAGTCCGTAGGCGCGCGCCTCTTCCGCGGACATGAAATAATCCCTGTCGGTGTCCTTTTCGATCTTCGCGACGTCCTGGCCGGTGTGCTTGGCGAGGATGTTGTTCAGGCGTTCCTTGAGGCTCAGGATCTCCTTGGCCTGTATGCTGATGTCCGCGGCGACGCCCTGAACGCCTCCCCACGGCTGGTGTATCATCATGCGGGAGTTGGGTAGCGCGTAGCGTTTGCCCTTCGTGCCCGCGGCGAGCAGCACGGCCCCCATGCTCGCGGCCTGCCCCACGCAGTAGGTGCACACATCCGGCTTTAGGAACTGCATCGTGTCGTAGATCGCAAGGCCAGACGTGATCGAGCCGCCCGGTGAGTTGACATAAAGGTGTATGTCTTTTTCCGGGTCTTCCATCTGTAGGAACAAAAGCTGCGCGACAATAAGATTCGCGACATTGTCGTCTATCGGCGTGCCAATGAACATCACGCGGTCTTTCAAAAGCCGCGAGTAAATATCATAAGCCCTCTCGGTGCGGCCCGTTTGTTCGATGACCATTGGAATGAGTATGCTCATGGGATTATCCTTTATTTATGAGCGTGGAGCGTATAGCGTTTAGCGTATAGAAATGACATCCTATCCGCTCTACGCTATCCGCTATACGCTAGTTTTCATTTCTTCAAATTTCGCGTTGGCGATCAAAAAATCCACGGTCTTGGTCTCGCGCAGAGAATCGCGCAGGTCTTCCTCGAACGTATTTCGCACTTCGTCGATCGGGCGCTTGGACTGTGCCGCCAGCGTCTGGAGCCGGCGTTCAAGCTCAAGCTCATCCGCCTCGACATGCTCGATCTCCGCTATCTTCTGCAAAATGAAATAAAGCTTCACCTGTTCGGCGGCACGCAGGGCGATCTCAGTCTCCGCCGCGGCCATTTCTTTAGCGGCCTCCGTCTCGGACGCACCGGCACGGGAAAACTGCTGCTTCATCTGCTCCATGAGCCGCTGTTTCTGTTTTTGGATCAGAGAGTCGGGCGCCACAAAAGACACCGATGATAGAAGCTTACTGAAAAGCTGCTTTTTCATTTTTTCCATGGAGTCCGAGCGTTTGTAAGACGCAACATCTTTGCGCACGGCCTCGCGCAGCGCTTCGACGGTGTCCTTGCCGAAAGACTTTGCGAATTCCTCATCAAGCGGTGGCTGTTTTTTTTCCTTGATCGCACGGATCCAGACCTTGGCAAAAGGTTTTCCTTCGGGCTTGAGCTGCACCTCGCGGGCCTCTCCGATCCCGGCGCCCAGCGCTTTCTCGTAAAAATCGTCTTTGTCCGCGCGCTGAACGGAAAGCAGAACGCCTTTCTGTCCCGGCGCATAGGCGCCGTCAAGCCAGAGGTCGATATCCGCGGCCACGAAGTCTCCCTCGCGCACGGGCCTGGCTTCTTCGACAGGCACGAAAGCGGCCCGTGAGTCCAGAAGCGAGCCGACGGCCTTTTCCGCGTCGGCGTCGGTGACTTCGGTGGACGCTCTCTCGAGCTTCACGCCTTTGTAATTTTTGATGGGGACTTCCGGTGACTGGTCGAACTCGGCCGTGAAAGTCAGCTTCTTGTTCCGCTCAAAGCGGATCTCGGCGATGGACGGCATCGAGACCGGCGAAACTTTCTGCGTGCGCACCGATTGGTGATACGCCTCGGGGATCAGCGATTTCAGCACTTCCTCTTTGGCCTCTTCGGAATATTTCTTTTCGATGAGCTCGAACGGGGCCTTGCCTTCGCGGAAACCGGGCAGGCGCGCGGCGCGCTGGAAACCGCGCAGGACTTCCTGGAAGCGGTGCTCGACGAGGTCGGCCTCGACCTCGACGAAAAGCTTCATGCGGCAGTCTTTGAGTTTTTTTAAACTGGCTTTCATTTTTTCCGGTGGTCCTTTACGCGTTCGTGTTGGCGCCCAAGCTGTAACTGCATGTTGCCAAGGCAGTTATCAAAAGCGGCGTACATGTCGCTCGCCTCTTCCTTGGCCGTGAAGCGCAGGTTTTTACCCAGCGTCGTGATCTCGCACACATGATGGAACTTCTGCACCTCCAGCACCACATGCGCAGCCTCGAGCTTCAGGGAGTATTTGTCGAGTTTCAGCATCTTCCCCCGCACATACTCCTTCAGCGGTTCCGACACGTGAAAATGCCGCCCTGCGATATCCACGACCATGACAAAAAAGTCCCTTTCGCTGTTAGTTACTCAAAAGAAATATGTTACCACAATTGCCGTGCAGGGTAAACTTCGAGGACCTACATCTTGAACTTTTCGCCGAGATAGATCTTGCGAGCCTCCTTGTTGGTCAAAAGCTCGTCTTTGGTCCCGGAAATGAGAATTTTACCCTCGAACATGATATAGGCGCGGTCGGTGATGGCGAGTGTCTCACGGACATTGTGATCGGTGAGGAGGATCGCAAGCCCTTTGCTCTTCAGCTCTTGTATCAGGTGCTGGCAATCGGACACGGCGATGGGGTCTATGCCGGAAAAGGGCTCGTCGAGCAGTATGCACAAGGGATGCGTCACGAGGGCACGCGTGATCTCGAGGCGTCTCCGTTCGCCGCCCGAGAGCGTGAAAGCCCTGGACTTGCGCAGATGCTTGATCTCGAGCTCGCTCAAGAGCTCCTCCAGCCTTTTTTTCCTCTCAAACAGCGGCAGGTCCAGCGTCTCGAGAATGGCCATGATATTTTCCTCGACGGTGAGTTTTCTGAAAATCGAGGGTTCCTGCGAAAGATAGCCGATGCCGAGGCGCGCGCGCTTGTGCATCGGGTACTGCGTCACGTTGCGCTTGTCAAACACAATGCTGCCGCTGTCCGGACGAATAACGCCGGTCACCATGTAAAAGGTGGTGGTCTTGCCAGCGCCGTTCGGGCCCAGAAGTCCCACTATTTCACCGGGATTGATAGAAATATCCACACCGTTCACGACGGCGCGGCCGTTGTAAGACTTTTTCAGTGCCTTGGTTTCAAGAAGAGACAAGTGGGCTTGAATCCTTGTGCAAAGTGAGCTCTGGGTCCCCTTCGAGGCGCACGGAGCCTGTTGTCACCGAATAGATCGCGCGCTGCGATCGCGTCTGGTCTTCGCCGCGCTGGATGATGACATCCCCGATAGCGATGATCTGCTCGATCTTTTTCGTGTCCGGGTCAAAAGACACATCCATGCGCCTGGCCTTCAGCGTCCCTTTGTCGTCCGTCACCTGCACCTGACGGTAGAAAACCATTTTATTCTGCGCATAAAAGATCTTCATCGGGCCCCAGCAATTGACTTTCGTGGTGGCGTTGATGGTCATCTCCACGTCACGGTTGAGCTGCAGGAAACTCTCGTTCGGCTTTCCCAGAGCGCCCCGGCCCGTCACTTTCACGCTCGCATGGTCCGCGTACACCTTCGCATCCGTCCTCATGATGCCCTGGTCCTGCGACCATTGCACGTGATCGGTTTTCACCACCATGCCGTCACGAAGCTTCAGCGTAACCTCTTTTTCCAGGTACACGGTCTTAGTGGTATCGATCCTAGCGTTCTCGCCTTCCAGGTTCCAGAACTGTTTGCCCTGCTCGTCGAACCCCTTGAGCTTGAATGTCTGCAAATGCTGTTCGGCGCTCGAGCGGATGAGATCCGCAGACGAGGATGTTTTAATGGTCTTGGGTTCTATGCGGCGAGCGAAAAGCGCCATCGTCAGAACGAGGACAACGATCACCAGCGGCCACGCGAATGGACTGCGCCACTGGCTCATCGAAAATACCGCGCCGTCGCCTCCGCCCAGCGCCCCTGCGCCTGCAGGATCATGTCGGCCACTTCGCGCACGGCCCCGCGTCCGCCCCCACGCGTCGTGACATAGTGAGCGGCCTCTTTGGCTTCGGGCACGGCGTTGGCCACGGCGACGCCGAAACCCACGCGCGTTAGCACCGGGATGTCGATCAAGTCGTCGCCGACATAGCAGGCCTCTTCCGGAGTCACCTTGAATTGACGGGTCAACTTCTCAAAGACCTTCAGTTTATCGAAGGCGTTCTGGTACAGCTTGCAGACGCCGAGTTCCTTGGCGCGACGCTTGTTCACGCGTGATTTTTTGGCGCTGATGATGGCCGTGAGAAGGCCCGCGCGGCGCAGCATCACCAGGCCGAAACCGTCCTGCACGTCGAAAAACTTGAGCTCATCGCCATAGTCGCCGAGAATGATGCGCCCGTCCGTGAGCACACCGTCATTGTCGACGATAACGAGCTTGATCTTTGAAAGACGTCCTTTGAGCTGTTCGGGGATCTGCAAGGATCAGCTTAAACCCGCGTCCAACAGATCCTGAATATCTAGAAGGCCCACGGGGCGGCGTTTGGAATCCACGACAGGAACTTCGTCAATTTTTCGGGCGCGCAGCACCTGCAGCGCTTCCATGGCGCGCTGGTCCGGCGCAACGGTGACCGGCTGGCGCGTCATGAGCTGGCCGATACGAGCATCGAGAATGTTCTTGCCGCGCTTCAAGTGGCGCCTCAGATCGCCGTCGGTGAAAATACCTTTTAGGCGTCCGCGTCCGTCAACGACAGTGGCCGAACCCGCTCGGGCTCTCGTCACGCGGTAAAGCACTTGCTCAAGCCGCATCGTCTCGGGCACCACGGGGTTTTTTTTGCCTTTGCGCATGAGGTCGGAGACTTTGAGCAAAAGCTTTTTGCCGATATTGCCGCCGGGATGATAAAAAGCGAAATCTTCGCTCTTGAACCCTTTTTTCTCTAGCAGTGTCAGCGCGAGCGCATCTCCCATCGCGAGCATGACGGTGGTGGAGGCCGTGGGCGCAAGGTTCAACGGGCAGGCCTCTTTGCGTACGCTCACATCGAGCGTCACGTCGCTCTGCTCGGCAAGCACGGACTTTTTATTGCCGGTGAAAGAGATCAGCTTCGCCCCGATGCGCCTAATATAAGGAAGCAGCTTCACGATCTCTTCGGTCTGGCCGCTGTTGGAAAAAGCGATGACGACGTCATTTTTCATCACGCGGCCGAGATCGCCGTGAAGCGCTTCGGCCGGATGGAGAAAAAGCGAAGGCGTGCCGGTCGAGGACAGAGTGGCCGAAACCTTTTGGGCGATGAATCCGGGCTTGCCCATACCGGTCACGACCACACGGCCCGTTGATTTCATGATGATCTCGCAGGCCTTTTCAAAAGTGCCGTCTATTTTTGACATGAGATGCGTGAGTGCGTCCCGCTCGATGCGTATCACCTGCTTGGCCACTTTAATCGGCATGCAGCGTCACCGGCCTTTCTTTTCTGACTAGGCGTGAAAGTTTTGACAGCCGGTCTAGCAGGCGCTCGAGGTCTCGCAGAGGCACCATGTTGGGTCCGTCACTCGGGGCCCGGCTCGGCCGTTCATGCACCTCCATGAAAATACCATCCGCTCCGGCCACCACCCCCGCTTGCGCGAGCGCAGGTACGAATCGCCTGTCTCCACCCGAGCTTTTTCCTAATCCACCGGGGCGCTGAACCGAATGCGTGGCGTCAAAGATCACCGGATATCCAAAATCTTTCATGATCGGAATGCTGCGAAAATCGTTCACGAGCGCGTTGTATCCGAAAAAAGTACCGCGCTCGGTGAGAAGCACGCGAGCGTTCCCCGTCGAGGCGACTTTCTCCGCCACGTTCTTCATCTCCCACGGCGAAAGGAACTGGCCTTTTTTCACGTTCACAACTTTTCCGGTCTCGCCGGCCGCGCGCAAAAGGTCGGTTTGCCGGCAGAGAAACGCCGGGATCTGCAGCACGTCGGCCACGACGCCGGCTTTCACCGCCTCGTGAGGGGAATGCACATCCGTCAACACGGGAACGCCTACCTCCTCACGCACGTCTTTCAAGATCTGAAGGCCGCCGTCAATACCGAGGCCCCGGAACGAACTCATGGAGCTGCGGTTGGCCTTGTCATAGCTTGATTTGTATATCCAGGGCAGGCCGACGCGAGAGGCGATGATCCCGATAGCGCGCGCGTGGCGCAGGGCGCTTTGGCGGCTTTCGACCACACACGGCCCGGCGATGAGCACTAGCGGCTTTCCCGCTCCGATGCACAGCTTGCCGATACGGATCATCCGTGGTTTCATGGGCTTCCTTAACCGCTCTTGTTGACCAGCGACGCCTTGATGAAATCCCTGAAAAGCGGATGCGCCTGGTCGGGTTTGGATTTGAATTCGGGATGGAACTGGCAACCGACGAACCAGGGATGGCCGACCAGCTCGATGATCTCGACGAGACGGCCGTTGGGACTGGTGCCGGAAACGACGAGACCGCTTGTCTCCATTTTCACTTTGTATTTGTTGTTGAATTCGTAGCGATGGCGGTGCCTTTCGTGGATGGTCTCGCGGCCATAGGCCTTGTAGGTCTTGGTGTCTTTTTTGACCGCGCAGGGATAGGAGCCGAGGCGCATGGTGCCTCCGAGATCTTTGACGTTTTTTTGCTCGTCCAGCAGGCTGACCACCGGGAACGGCGTACTGCGGTTGAACTCCGTAGAATTGGCGCGGTTCAGGCCGCAGACATTCCTCGAGAACTCGATGACGGCGCACTGCATGCCGAGACACACGCCGAAGAACGGGATCATGTTCTCGCGCGCGTACTTGATCGCCTTGATCTTGCCCTCGATGCCGCGGTCGCCGAAACCGCCGGGGATGAGGACGCCGTTCACTTCTCTCAGGAACTTTTCAGCGCCCTGCGCGATCACCTCTTCGGCGTCGACTTTTTTGAGCACCACTTTCGCGTCATTGGCGATGCCGCCGTGTTTCAGGGCCTCGTGAATGGACTTGTACGCATCCTGCAATTCCATGTACTTGCCGACGAGACCGATGGTCACCTGCTTTGAGGGATTGATGGATTTTTCCACGACCTGCGTTTTCCACGACTTCAGCTTCGAATCGCCGTCGTCGCAGTTGAGCTTCAGGAGCTGCACGATGAGCTCGTCGATACCTTCGTCTTTCAGCGCCAGAGGCACTTCATAGATGTCCTGCACATCCATCGCCTGGATCACGTATTCGGGCTCGAGATTGCAAAAAAGCGCGATCTTTTCCCTCACTTCCTTGGAAAGCTGTTTTTCGGTGCGGCACATGAGGATATCGGGCTGAATGCCGATCTCGCGCAGCTTGCCGACGCTGTGCTGTGTGGGCTTGGTCTTGATCTCGTCGGCCACGCGGATGAAAGGGATCAGCGTCAGATGGATGTTGATGGCGTTGCTTTTGCCGACATCCTGGCGGAACTGGCGGATGGCCTCGAGGAATGGCAGGCTTTCGATGTCACCGACGGTACCGCCGATCTCGCAGATCACGACATCCGCGGTCTTGTTGTGCGAAACGTTCTTGATCGCCGCCTTGATCTCATCGGTGATATGCGGCACAACCTGTACCGTGGCACCAAGATAATCCCCTCGTCTCTCCTTGGTGATCACCGAGTGATAGATCCTGCCGGTGGTGATGTTGTTGAGCTTCGTGATGTCGCCGCTGGTGAAGCGCTCGTAATGCCCCAAGTCCAGGTCGGTCTCGCCGCCGTCCTCGGTCACGTACACCTCGCCATGTTGATAGGGGCTCATAGTGCCGGGGTCCACGTTCAGGTACGGGTCGCATTTCATGAGGATGACGCGTAGGCCGCGCGCCTCGAGGAGCTTGCCGATGGAAGCGGAGGCGATGCCTTTGCCGAGACTGGAGACCACTCCTCCGGTGATGAAAATGTACCTAGGCATTCTGCTCCTTTTCCAAAAGCTCCCTGGCCAGCACCAGGTCTTCCGGCGTGTCCACGCCTACGGTGTCATACTGCGATTCGATGACCCTGATCTTGTAGCCCTGTTCAAGCGCCCGCAGTTGCTCGAGACGCTCATGCGCCTCAAGATACGAGGGCGGCAGTTTTTTGAAAGTGAAGAGAAAATCCTTTTTGTACGCGTAGAGGCCGATGTGCTTGTAAAAAAAGTTCTCGGCCGGGTCCAGCAGCGTCGGGATCGGCGAGCGTGAGAAATAAAGCGCGTAACCCTTCTGGTCGAGCACGGCCTTCACGACATCTGGGCTTCTGAATTCCTCGGGCGAGCGGCTTTTTTTCACGACGGTGGCCATGGCCGCGTCCGGATCATTTTTCATCGCGGCGACGAGGTCGTCGATCACGCGGGGGTGTATCAGCGGTTCATCGCCCTGGATGTTCACGACGATGCGCACGTCGATGGCGTTCACGACCTCCGTGAGCCTGTCGGTGCCCGTGGAATGGGATTTGGAGGTGAACACCGCTTTTCCTCCGAAGGCCTCGACGGCTTTCAGGATACGGTCATCGTCGGCGGCGATGATGAGGTCGTCGAGAAGCCTCGCCTTTTTCGCTCGTTCGTAAACATGCTGGATCACGGGCTTGCCGCACAGGTCTTTCAGCACTTTCCCCTCGAAGCGCGTGGACCCGTAACGCGCGGGGATCACCCCTATCGCTTCCATCATGAGCGCGCCCGCTGGCGCCGCGCCGCGCCATTGAAAGAAACCGGAGAATGTGCACCTTGAACGCTCGTTGCGTTTTTCTTTTTCAGCCGCTTCAAAAGTTCTTCGGGCGTGACGACCGCGACGCCGACCTTGCCCACGACGACGCCGGCCGCGCAATTGGCGATCTGCGCCGCCTCGAGAGCCGAGGCGCCCGCCGCGCGCGCGAGTGTGTAAGTGCCAATCACCGTGTCGCCGGCGCCGGACACGTCAAACACTTCCTGCGCCTCCGTCGGGATCTTCACCATGCGTTTCCCCTGCTGGAAAATAGCCATGCCGTTCTCTCCGAGAGTGATCAGAGCGACCTCGCAGCGCAGTTTTTTCAACAGTGTCTGGCCGGCCTTCTGCAGAGTGTCGTCGTCCTTGATACGGAACCCGACGGCCGAGGCGGCCTCATGATGATTGGGGGTGATCGTCGTCACGCCCCGGTAATAGGAAAAATGCGTCTCCTTGGGATCCACGGTGATGATCTTTCCGTGCTTTCTAGCGATGTCCACGATCTCACGGACAAGGCCTGGAACGATGACGCCTTTGCCGTAGTCTTCGATGATGAGCGCGTCGACATCCGCTATCTTATTCTGCACATAGGCGACGAGGCGCCTGAGCAGTACATCGGAGATCGGTTTTTGCTCCTCACGGTCGATGCGCACCACCTGCTGGTGATGGGCGATCACGCGCGTTTTTTGCGTGGTGGGTCGGCCTCTGTCCGCCAGTATCCCCTCACCGTGCACGCCTTTTTTCCGCAAAAGCGTCTGCAGCGTCTCCCCGCGGGCGTCGTCTCCGACGATGCCGGCCAGGAACACTTCTCCTCCCAGCGCGCGGATGTTGTTGGCGACGTTGCTGGCGCCTCCGGGCATGAAATTCTCGGACTCGACCCATACGACGGGCACCGGCGCTTCGGGGGAAATGCGGGAAACGTTGCCCCAGATGAATTCGTCGAGGATAAGATCGCCTAGGACGAGCACCTTGACGTGCTCAAAACCGGAAAGAACTTTCTTTTGACGGCCAAAATGGCTGGCGGTTGTCCGCAAAAATCACCTCATGAAATCACAAAGAACGCATTGTAGCATCGAACAATCGGAAGTGTCAATGAAACGCCCTCCAAAGCGGGTTTTTCACTCGAAATTCTGTAAAATCCCGCTCACCGGACCGAACGGTGTCTTGAAAAGCACCCACACCGGCACCCGCCGGCTGTCCGCGCTGAAATAGACCCAGACGCGGCCGCGGCTGTACAGCATGCCTTTCACCTTCGACTGGGGCTCGACGAGTAGCGTGTCCACCACGCGCTTGCCGCGTAGTTCCTTGGTTTCGCGGCGCAGCACCCGGATCTCAACTTCCCAGTCCTCCTCCTCGTCGCTGGCCCAGGTCTTGATCGATGTTCCGACCTCGACGGGCTGCGTGCGGAACCAGTAGAAGCAGCTGAGGATGTCGTGATGCGGCCGCACGCGCAGCGGAAACTCTTTGTGCGTGCCGCTGCGAAAGCCGTCGTACACGATCTTCTCGCCGTTCCAATCAAAGGTGACGCGCTCATGCGCCCGGTAATTCCCTTCGCTCAATTTTTTCTCGAAGCGGAGGGACTGAAGCGTCTCCGCGTCCAGATAGCTGTGAACCTCGTCATTGACCGGATAGATCTTTGAAAGGAAATCGTTGGTTTTGGCGATCGCAACCACGTGGATGGCCTCGCGCCCCTCGATCGCGACTTTTTCCAGCACGCGGAGTTCGCCGATGCCGACGTGCACGCCCATCCAATAGACTTCATAAACAAGATGCTCGCCGATACGAAGCTTCGCGGCCGGCGCTTCTATGGCCGCGGTCGCTTGAGGGATCTTTTTGGCGAAATTGGTGGAAGCGTGAACAACCCCCGCGCCCGCCAGGAAAACGGCGGCGGCGAGAGTAAGAATTCTAAGCTTGTAGCGCATGTTTCCGGGCGCCCAGTGTCTTTTGAATGGCCTCATACACGCTTTCGACTTGAACAGCTTTGAGGCATTCAAAATCAATGCTGCAGCGATGCGCTAGACACACCACGCAGCCGACATCCTCCCTGAGAACGGTGTGACCTTCCCCCAGCGCCCGCCACCGCGCCACACTGAGTCCAGCCTGATTCCGGCCGAAGATAGCGACCGTGGGTGTGCCAACGGCCGAGGCGACATGCACGGGGCCGGAGTCGTTGGATACAAGCAGTTCGCAGCGCTTGAGCAGCGCGGCCAGCTCTTTCGGATCCAAACAGCCCGTGAGATCGAGCACGCGGTCTCGGAACTCCGTCCAGCACCCGGCATTCCCGATCTCTTCGGCTCCGCCGATGACCACCATTCGATGAGGATGAGATGCGGCGATCTTACGCGCCAATTCTAAAAAACGCTGTATCGGCCAGCGTTTTGAGGCACAGCTTGCGCCCGGATGCAGAACGATCAGGGCCTCGTCCCCCGCACAGCCCTCGGCCGCCAGGCGTTTTTCGATACGCAGGGCGTCGAATCTCGAGACCGGGAAAACAGGATTTTTTTCGACGGCCTCGGTTCCGGAGGCACGCACGATGTCCGCGGTGTAATCCGCCTCGCTCTTCTTGCCTTCGCTGCGCTTGTCTTTCACGGCTTTCGTCAGCAATGCCGGCCAATGCGAATCAAAACCGAAGCGATACGGGATGCCGGCAAGGAATGGCAGCCAGGTCGAGCGGTTGCTCGGATGAAGAATGAAGGCCATGTCAAAGCGCCTGCCTGCGATCTCGCTCAAAAAACGGAGGAAGCCTATCGGGGTCCGATGCCGGCCGCCGCGCTCGTAGCGGTAGGGGATCACCTCGTCTATCAGAGGATGTCCTTCCACCAGCGGCTGCGTATAGGGCCGCACCATGAGCGACACGAAACTTTTCGGGAATCTTTTTTTCACCGCCGCAATGGCGGGAAGCGAAAACATGACGTCCCCCATTCTGTCTAGACGCAGCATGAGGATTTTCGGGGCAAGGGCGGCGGGTTCATCGTAGAGGATCTGCCTCGCTTTGCGGTACACCTCTTCGACGCCGAGCTCGCGCATGCATTCGTGCCCGAAACGACACAACGCCTTTTCGCAGGGCGAACAGAAAAGAGGTTTTCTCACCGACCGGCTTTGGCTAAAACGGGGTCCGTATTTTCTAGGGTCCGTCGGCCCGAATATCGCAAGCGTCCTGACTTTCAGCGCATCGGCAATATGCAGCGGCGCGCTGTCATTCGTCACGACAAGCTCGGCGCGGCTGATGCACGAAACAAGCTGTCGGAAATCCGTGCGCCCGGTGAGATCCAGGGCGGGCGATGATAAGAGGCGCTTCACCTCGGCCGCATCGGGCGCATCCGAGGCGTCTCCGACGAGAACGATGCGGTAGCCGTCGTTCACGGCAAGGCGGTCGAGAAGCGCCGCGTAACTGATGGCCGGCCACTTTTTGATATGACTTTTAGACCCGACGGAAGCCACGACGATCTTTTCATCGGCCAGTTCGCGCGGCAGTGGATCATCCCCCGCGTCTGCTCGGCCCGCCAGAAAAGACACCTCCTCGTGGTTGGGCGCAAGCCCCTTCAACGCCCTCAGATGGCGTACGGTCTGATGCAGACGGCGGAGACGAAGATCCACATAGGCGTTCCGGCGGCGGGCTCCGCCTAAAAGCCCTATCAACGAATGCCGCAGATCCACGATGATGTCGTATCGCGAACGGCGTACCTCCATGAGATGACGCCACTTGGCCGGCCAGGAGGATCTTTTATCGTACACGATGACACGCCGGATGCGTTTGTCTCCTTCGAACACTGGCTGTCCGCCAACGCCGACGATGACATCCATGTCCGCCTTGGGGTGCGCTTCCTGAAGCGAGTGGATCACCGGCAGTGTGAGCACGACGTCACCCAGATTGGACAGTGTGACGACGAGGATGCTCCTCGCCTCGAAAGGTTTTTTCCTCAACGCAAAAGCTCCTCGGACCTTTCAAACACCTCTTCGGGAGAAAGCAGGTCCAGGCATTGGCGGTAATTGCAGGCCCTAAAATAACACGGCACTTCACAGCCGACGTCTTTGCGCAGGATCACGGACCGGCCTTCGCCCTGCGGCCCCGTGATCTCGGGCAGCGTGGGTCCGAATACGCCCACGATCGGCGTGCCTTGCGTGGCGGCCACGTGGAGAGGCCCCGAATCATTGGAAATAAGAAGCCGCGCGCGCTTGAGAAGCACGGCGAGACCGTCGAGAGAGGTTTTTCCGGAAAGCGACACCATCTCTTTTTCCGAAAAACCTTCGAGCACTTCCTGCGCGAGGGACGCTTCCCCGGCCGTTCCGCAGATAATGACTTTCCAGTGGGTTTTGTCGATGAGAAGCCTCGCCCATTTCTTGAAAAACGCCGGCGGCCAGCGCTTCAGGTCCCAGTTGCCGCCCGGATGCAGCACGACGTACGGTTCGTCTTTCTTGATCCCGTGTTCGTCAAAAAGGCGGTCGAGCTCGGCGTCGCTTCCGGGTTTTGGAAAAAAATCCATGGACCTTCCGTCATCCTCGATGCCAAAAGAACGCACGAGGTTCAAAAAATGATCCAGGCGATGCATGGATGCGTCGGCCGGCGGACAGCGATGCGTGAGCATCCAATCCCGGCGGCGGCCCGAATAGCCGAACCGTTTTGGAATGCCCGCCAGCAGACACGCAAAAGCCTTGCTCCTTGAACGATGAAAAAGAAAAACCGCCTCGAAGCGCCGGCGTCTGAGCACAAGTGGATTTCCTCCCGTAAGCACTTCGTTCAGATGCGGGTTGCTGCGCAGAACGGGCGCGCAGCGTGCGGGGACCCAACAAGCGATATACGCGTCGGGCCATCTTTTTCGGATGGCGCGGATGGCGGGCGTCGAAAAAAGCACGTCCCCTATCCAGTTGACGTTGACGATGAGGATGTTCACGCCTTGATCTCCACACGCCGTTTACCGAAATGATACAAGCCGCTGGTTTTGATCCAGAGGCTGAGCAGACTTCCGCCTGATTCGCCGACCTTGATGCGGTGAAGCGCGTAAGGGTTGTGCCGTTCGGAGCCATAATTGGTGGTCACGGCCCCCTCGTAGCCGGTCGTCTTCACGAGGGCCAGGCTCCTCGCCGTCAATCCGCCCGCTGGATAGCTGAACAGGGTGACCGAGTGGCCCAGCACCCCCTCTAGATCTTTTTTGGATCCCTCGAGCTCAGACAAAGCGGACTTTGAGTCGAGATTCGGAAGAAAAGAATGGCTCACCGTATGACTGCCGATGGACACGCCCGAGCTGTCCAGTATCCCCAGGTCCTCCTCCGATAACGAACCTTCCTGCCCGATGTTGCGAGTGATCATGAAGATCGTCGCCGGAAAACCCATTTTTTTCAACACCGGAAAAGCGTGATCGATATTGTCGATATAGCCGTCGTCAAAAGTGATGGCCACGGTTTTGGGTGGCAACGGTTCGCCGGCGCGAAGGCGGCTCAGCAGTTCCTCCAGCGAAAACACGCGATAACGATGCACCTTGAGAAATTCCATCTGTCGCTCGAACGTTTTGGGGTTAACGCAGGGTCCGGGGAGAGTGGAACAGTCGCCGACATGATGATACATGAGTATCGGCACTTCGTAGTTGTACCGGTAAAAATAAACGGCGGACAAAACGCACAAAAACGCCAGGATCGTGACGCGGAGCGTGCTGCGCTTTTTCGGCGCGGTCATGCAGGGTCTCTCTTGCGGCCTTGGTTGACGAAATGAAGCGCCGCGTCGAAGATGTCCTGCACCGGGATCTTTTTCATGCACGGGTGCCCGATGGGACAGTTTCGGAGATAGCAGGGACTGCAATGGATCTCTTTCCAGAACACCTGGTAACGCGACGGAGGCACGAGATGCCGTTTTGGGTCCGTCGGTCCAAAAATAGCGATCAACGGAATGTCCACGCTTGCGGCTATGTGCATCGGCGCCGAATCCGAGCTGATGAAAAGCTGGCAGCGACGAATAAGGGCAATGAGTTCCGTGATGCTGGTCTTCCCCACCGCGTTGATAGGCTTATGCCGCGTCAGCGCGAACAGCTTGTCCAACGAGGGAGCGTCTTCTTTCGAGCCGGTCACCACGACGCGTATGTTCCGTTTCCCGAGCTCATCGCAGAGCCTCGCAAAATTTTCTATCGGCCACTGTTTCGTCGGCCAGCGAAGCGACGAAGCGGGGTTCAGCCCCACGAGCACCTGGCTCGGGGACACCCATTGCGATTCGAGAAACACCCGAACACGCTGGTCCTCTTCTTTTTCCGTCCATAGCTCCAGTTTTTTGTCGTAGTCCTCGATGCCCAGAAGCTTCAGCACCTGGAACTGGTGCTCGAGCGGGGGCATCGTGTTCGGACTGTCCTTGGTTTTCCGGTTCAGAAAGAACGCCCACTTGCGGTTCGTGTGTCCGGCGCGTATCCCTGCCCCGCAGAAAAAAGAAAGAAAATGGCTGGCACGGTTGTTTTGCAGGTCCACGACGATATCAAAGCCTTCTTTCGCCAGAAGCCGTGCCATCCTGAAATTCGCCAAAAGACGGAATCTTCTCGGTTCGTCATACACAATGGTGTCGTTGACGTAAGGGCAGTTGCGGATGATCTTCCTCGATTTGCGGCCCACGAGCACCGAGATCCAAGCCTCCGGGTATTTTCGCCGCAGGGCGCGCAGCGAAGGGACGGTGAGGATGACGTCGCCGACGGCGCTGATCTTGATAACGAGAATACGCTTCTGGTTCACCGCTTCCTCGTACACGCGCAGCGTTTTTTCGAACATCAGGGGCAGGCCGAACTCCCGCTGAACCTTTTCCCGCAGTGAAACGGCGAACTTTCGTCCAAGATCCGGGTCTTTCAGTAGCCGCAGCACCGCATCTGCGAGGACACGCGGGTCGTCGGCGGAGACCAGCAGTCCGTCTTTCTCGTTCTCAATGATGTCCACGAGGCCTCCCATCCGCGTCGCCACCACTGGCACGCCGCAGGCACCCGCCTCGATCACGACGCGGCCGAACGCCTCCTCGCCCACCGAGGGCGCGACAAGCACCGTCATCTGGGACAGGAGTTCTGCGATGTCATAACGCGTGCCGAGAAACTGCACGGCGTGCGAAAGCCCCAGGTGCCGCGTCAGTGTGAGTAGGTCTTCTTTGTACTGAGGCTTCGGCGCGTCGCCGATGATCTGTATCTTCACGTTCGGGAACACGCGCGTGACGCGCGCCATGGCTTTCAGAAAGAACGCGTGTCCCTTGATAGGCGTCAGGCGCCCGATGAGGCCGATGACCACCTCTTTTTTCGCGGCGGGGACCTCGGGAGGAAACTTGAACTCTTCGAGATCCACGCCGCGGTGGATCAGGCGCAGCTTCGCCTGCGGCACGCCGAAATCGTCACGCATCCTTTTTCCGATGATGTGGCTGGCGACGATCACGATCTTTCCGAAACCCATGAAACGGCTCAAAAAATGCTTGCGGTAAAAACCGTGACAGGTGGTGACGAAAGGCACCTGCGTGCGGCGGCTGACGAAGAACGCCACTAGCGCCGGGACGCGGCTCCGGGCGTGAATGACCTCGATGGACTCCAAGTGTACGATGCGCGTGAGAAGCCGCATGGACTGCCACATGGCGAACAGGGATTTTTTGTGCACCGGCAGGGCGTAGTGCGTGATGCCGGCAGAAGTGAGATCCCCGACCATCGGGCCGCCGGCCGACACCACCACGGCTTTGTGGCCGTTTTGCTTCAGGTGTTTGGCGAGGTCCACGGTGCCGCGTTCGACGCCGCCGGACTTGAGTTCAGGGAGTATCTGAAGAACGTTCATAGAAGCCTGCGTGCCGCTTCGCGCAGCGCTTGAAGATTTTTGTCGCTGGAACCGTTGCGATGATCGACGGCTGTCGTCAGGAGCTGTCCTCGCACGCTGTCGCAGAGGTTCTCGGCCTCAGCAGTGCCCAGGCGGCCGGAGGCCTGCATCTGGCGCAAAAAAGCTCTGTGTTTTTTCTTCAGCGACGCTTCCTTCACCGGCAGCAAGGCCACGACACGTTTGCCCGAGGCGACGGCTTCCGAAAGCATGGACATGGATTCGCCGGTGACCACCACGAGCTCGCAGAGCCCCAGTATCCCTTTCACGACGCCGTTCCGGTTTGCTTCGTTGGCGATGACCAGGAGCGGGCAGCGCTCTTCGCGCTCAAAGGCCTGCTTCAATAAAGTATCGGCCCATGGCGGCGTGCGCCTCGAAGAAGTGACGAAGATCAGCGCGTTCATCTCTTTCATGAGACGCTTCATTTGGCCGATCATGTTTTCCACCACGACAGGCTCGAATTTCAGCGACTCCGTATCGCCGCCGATGAGAAAACCGATGCGTCGGCCTTCGGGGATGCGGAGCTCGGTGCTCAGTTTTTCGGCTTCCTCGGACAGCACCGCCTCACTGATCATCACCGGCGGTCCTTCGGTGACAAATACATTCGAAGCGCGTCTGGGTTCGTCGTGGCCAGGGACGATCACGGCGTCGAACCTTGCGGAAGGAACAGGAGGGTTCATGAGCAGCACGGACCTCGCCTGATTTTCATAAGTGACGAGCAGATTCAGACCACTCAACGAGGAACCGCAGGAAACCACGACATCCGCATAAGTTTTCATGACCGTATCATAGCACTCATCGACAAGGACGAATTTCATAAGCGTATGCTTGAAAGGCAGTCTCCCGCGCGTGAGAAGCGTGAGCCCGGCGAGAAAACGACGATGGAGACCGCTTTTGAAAAGCACCTCGATCACCGCGAGCTTCAGCGTGTCGTCGGACTGACCTCTCGCTCTTTTCTCCTCGCGATAAGCGGCAAAGAACGCCAGCGACTGGTTTAGATGCCCCGCCTTGCCGTCGCTTAAGATCAGCACGGATCGATCAGGGCTTGATTTCCACCGGCGATGCGCCCAAAGCCACTGGTCCGGGTATTTTCGGATCTTGGCTTCCAGCACATCCGCGAACTGTTGGAGCACGAAATGTTCGGCTCTCCTGGGATCGTCCTCGTTCTCGGGCATGCGCAAAGGACCTTCAACTTCCACGACGTGGTCCACGAGGTTTTCACGATGCACCAGAGCGGGGAATATCGGGGCTCCGGTCCTCATCGCGAAAGTCGCCACACCCGTCGGGGTAGACGATAAACGGCCGAAAAAACGCACGAAGCACCCGTTTTTCCCGCCATCCTGGTCGCTCAGGATCCCGAGTATCTTCCCCCGTCTTAGCGACCGGAGCGCCTCGCGGATCGGCATGCCTTTATGGATGACCTGGCTACCTTTCGAAGTACGCAGTTCGTTCAGGAACGCGTCCGAGCGCGGATGTTTTTGCACGCGCGCAAGAGCGACCATGGGGTAATTCAGGATGCTGGCGGTGATGTTCAAAAATTCCCAGCTGCCCAGATGCGCCGTGAGGAATATCAGGCCCCGGCCTTGCTGAAGATAAGGTTCAAAGCGTTCTTTTCCGTCGATACGGACATGTCGGTCCACGTACGCGCGGTCGAGATCGGGCGCCTTCAAGAGCTCGACGGCGGACGCCACGAGGTTTTCCATGGACACGCGCGCGATGCGTTTCATCTCGCGGCGGCTTTTTTCGCCGGCGAACGCGGCGCGCAGATTTTTGTAGGCGATCCTGCGGCGCTTCGAGAGGAAATAAACCGCCACGCCGAGCACCCGGGCCCCGCGCACGCACACACCGAGCGGCAGAAGGCGTACCAGCGCCTGCGCGGTCTTGACGAGACTAAGAATTAAGACATCTTCGAATAAAGTCTTCTTCATTGCCAATCTGGAATTCTATTTGAAGTACCTGGAAGCTGAAAGAGCCAGCCTCCGCCGAAAGTTCTTTTTTCAGCAGGGGTTCAAGCCGGTGAAAATCCTTTTCCGTCGTGACGGCCTCCGAAACCCCGAGCGCACGCGCGTGCTTGATGAAATCCATCACCTCTCCCGCACGGTAGGGGTGATGGTCGTCGTAGCGCGCGGCGAACACGATCTCGGCGCCCAGACTTTCCACGCTTCTCTCGAAAGAGTAAGGGTCGCCGATGCCTGAGATCGCCGCCACTTTGCGGCCGCGGATCTCGGCCAGCGTCGTGATGCGCCCTTTCACATAGTCCATGAACCGCAAAGGCCGGTGCACGGCCTCGAACACTGGTGCGTCCGGTTTGATGGCCGCCAGTTTTTTGCGTATCCAGGGGATATTCTTCGCGCCGATGTTGCTTTTCGTGAGGACAAAGATATGCGCGCGCGACAAATGCTCCAGCGGCTCCCTCAGCGTGCCGGCCGGCAAAAGCCCGCCGGGGCCGAACGGCTGCGTCGTGTTGATGGCGACGATGTCGAGGTCGCGATGCAGGCGCAGATGCTGGAAACCGTCGTCGAGGATGAGAAGATCGCTCTGGTGCTCCTTAATGGCTGAAAGCGCGGACTGCACGCGATCGCGGCCGACCATCACCGGCACGCCGGGCAGCTTCTTCTGAAGCTCGGCCACTTCATCCATGCCATAGCCGCGGATGAGCACGGCCACTCTCTTGCCGTAATACGACAGATCCTTGGCGAGCTTCGCGGCCATCGGCGTTTTTCCGGTGCCACCCCAGGTGATGTTTCCGATGCTGATCACGCGCGCCGGGACTTTCCGTATGCGGGAAGGAAAAAGGCGGTAGCTCGACTGCGTGGCGATGAGTCCCGCGCGATACACTTGAGATAAAAGCCCTGCGATGAGTTTTTTCACTGAAGTTGTGCTCCTAATGGCTGGATAAAAGTTTCGATGTTGCGGCGCGCGGCGCCCTGGTTTTTCTGCACGAGACGATAAGCGGCCTCTCCGGCCGATTTCCGGAGCGCAGGCTCTTTCATAAGCCTTAAAACCTGTTCCTCAAGCGCCTTTGCGTCTTGCACTTCAAAAGCGGCCTGTTCACGCTTGAACTCCTCCTTGATGTCCGCAAAATTGTTCATGTGCGGACCGAACAATATCGGGCAGCCGAAATAGGCCGGTTCGACGGGATTGTGGCCGCCGACAGGCACGAGGCTTCCCCCGACGAACACGACATCCGCGATCTCATAAAAGGAGGGCAGTATGCCCATCTGGTCTAAAATGAACACGCTCCCCGGGCCGGCGGCCCCGTTCCCCTGAGAAAAAAGCGACGCGGAAACGCCCGCCTTGGCCGCACGCGACACCACTGACGATAAACGCTCGAGATGTCTCGGCGCCACCAGACACACGAGTCCTGCCGTCTTTTCCACCGATCGGCTCAGGTTGAAAAAAAGCTCTTCCTCACCTTCATGCGTGCTGCCCGCCACGAGAAGAAATGCGCCGTTCGTTTTCAGCCGTTTGCGGGCCAGCACGGCCGCGGAGAGCTGGGCCTGCACGGGCTGCCAGTCGAACTTCATGTTGCCCGTGACCTGCACGCGGTCCGCCGCCGCGCCGACGGATAAAAAGCGCGCACGCATGGCCTCGTTCTGGGCGCCGATCCCACTCAAATTTTCGAACACGTGGCGCATGAAAAAACGGACGAGGCGGTATTTGGCGATGGCCTTGTCCGAAATGCGTCCATTCACGATGAAGGCCGGCACACGCCGGCGGTGAAGTTCCCGGATGAGATTCGGCCAGATCTCCGTTTCGAGAAGGATCACGGCTTTCGGGGAAATGCCGCGGATGAAGCGACGGATGCAGAAAGTGAGGTCTATCGGAAAATAAAGGACGGTGTCTTCGGGCGATTTGATCTTCTCGGCCACCTCGCGTCCGGCCAGCGTCGTCGTCGTGAACACGACGCGAAGGGAGGGCGAACATCTTTCTTTCAGCACACTGGCAAGGCGGACGGCGAGGCCTATCTCCCCCACGGACACCGCGTGTATCCACACCACCGACCGTCCTTTGAGCGAGGCCGTAACGCTTTGCGGGACCGCCCCGAAACGCGATCCAAAGCCGCCGCGATGCTTGCCTTTCAGGAAAAAGAACGGCAAATACGCAAGGGCGAAACAACAGAACAGTAGGTCGTAAATAAAAAATATCATCGGATTCTTAGGCGCGCGGGTGCGCCTTGTCATAGGCCTCTTTCAGGCGCTGTGTCGATACGTGCGTGTAGATCTGCGTCGTCGAAAGGTTTTCATGCCCGAGAAGCTCCTGCACGGACCGCAGGTCGGCGCCGCGGTTGAGAAGATGCGTCGCGAACGAATGCCGCAGCGTGTGCGGAGAGATACTCTCCCGCCGGCAGGTTCTCTCGATGTATTTTTCCACGATGCGTCGGACGCTTCTGTCCGTGAGTCGTGAACCTTTTTGGTTCGGTGAGTGGTTCGCGAAAAGCACCCGATCGGCCTTTTTCGTCACGCGGCCTTTCTCCTCGAGGTAGCGGCGGATCGAGCGCAGCGCCCGGTCGCCGATGGGACAAAGCCGTTCCTTGCTCCCTTTTCCAAGCACGCGGCACACGCCGCCGATGAAGTCCACGCTTTCCAGGTCCATGTGCACGAGCTCGGAAACGCGCATGCCCGTCGAGTACAGCGTCTCGAGGATGGCCTTGTCACGCAGGCCCGACGCGTCATCTTCCGGCGAGTCGAGCAGGCGGCTAACCTCGCCTTCATCGAGCACCATCGGAAGCTTTTTTTCGAGCTTTGGGTTTTTCAGAAACGCCATCGGATTGTCTTTCACGTGACCCTCGCGCTTGAGAAAGCGGTAAAAGGTCCTTAAGGTCGCCATGCGGCGGCTGACCGTGCGCTTGGAAAGGCCTTTTTCGTTCAAATGCGCGAGATAGCGGCGCAGCGAATCCTTGCCCGCTTCGAGCGCGCCGCCGTTTTCGAGAAAGGCGTAGTATTCTTTAAGGTCATGCGAATAACCGATCAGCGTGTGCGGCGAGTAATTTTTCTCAACTTTCAAATAAACGAGGAACTTCTCGGCGAACTTATCCATCGGAGCTCTCCGTTCCCTCGGCGGCGGGCCCTGGCGCCGTTTCGCCCGCGGCGGGAGCGGCATTCGGCTCGGAACCCTCCGCCGACGGCAGTTTGTTGACGATGAGATTGCAGGCCGGATACTCGGTGCAGCCGTAAAAAGTGCGCCCACGGCCGGAGCGGGCCCGGCGGGCGACCAGCTTTCCTTTTCCGCACTGCGGACACGGAAAGTTTGTGGAAATGGACTTGGCGTTGCGGCACTCGGGCCATCCGGAACAGCTCATGAATCGCCCGCGGCGGCCCCATTTGATGACCATCGGCTTACCGCATTTTTCGCAGATCTCATCCGTGGGCTCGTTCTCTTTTTTCACGGTCTGCATCTCGGTCTTTGCGATCTCTAGCTGGCCGCTGAAAACGGAATAGAAGCTTTTCACCACTTTGACCCAGCCTATTTTCCCTTCTTCAATGTGATCCAGCTCTTCTTCCATACCGGCCGTGAATTGGAAGTCCATGACCTTGGAAAAATATTGGACGAGAAGGTCCGTGACCAGCATGCCGAGCTCCTGCGGCACGAGGCTGCCGCCTTCGCGGCGGATATAGTCGCGCTCGGTGAGCGTCGCGATGATCGGGGCGTAGGTGGACGGCCGGCCAATGCCTTGTTCTTCGAGGGCCTTCACGAGCGAGGCGTCGGTGAAACGCGCCGGGGGTTTCGTGAAATGCTGGAATTTGTCGATGTTCACGAGATCCAGCGCCTCGCCTTCTTCTAGCGGCGGCAACGGATTGTCCTTGTCGTCATCACGCGTCACGCGGAGAAAGCCCGCGAATTCCGTGCGGCTGCCGCTGGCGCGGAAAATACAATCACCGGCGCTGATGTTCGCCGTCTCCTGGGCGATCAAAGCCGGCGTCATCTGGCTGGCCACGGCCTGTTCCCAGATCAGTGTGTAAAGCTTCTGTTGGTCGGGGGCTAAAAAGGGTTCTATATCAGAGGGCATTCTGGTCACCGACGTGGGGCGAATGGCTTCGTGTGCCTGCTGAGCGCCTTTTTTAGCCTTATAAATATTCGGCGTGGAAGGCAAATAGGGCTTGCCGTATTTTTTAAGAATGAAGTCGCGCGTTTCTTTCAGCGCCGAATCCGAGATGCGCACGGAATCGGTTCTCATGTAGGTGATGAGACCCACGCTGCCCTCACTCCCCAGCTCCACGCCCTCGTAAAGCGTCTGCGCCGTTCTCATCGTCTTGGAGGCCGGGAAACGAAGCTGGTTGTAGGCCGCCTGCTGGAGTTTGCTCGTCGTGAACGGGGCCGAGGGATTCCTTTTTTTCTTCGAGCGTTTCACCTCTTTCACGATGAAAGGCTGGGTGCGCGCCTTCTCTAGATGCTCGGAGGCCGCTTTTTCATTCTTCAGGTCGGCCTTGACCTGCGCGATCTCTTCGAGCTTCGCGGTGAAATGCGTGCGATCCCCTTTTTTCTTTTTGAGCTCGGCCTCGATGCTCCAGTACTCTTCGGGCTTGAACGCCCGGATCTTTCTTTCCTGGTCCACGATCATGCGAAGGGCCACGGATTGCACGCGGCCGGCCGAAAGGCCGCGGCCCACTTTCTGCCAAAGAAGCGGGCTTAAGCTATAGCCTACCAGGCGATCAAGTACGCGACGCGCCTGTTGGGCGTCCACAAGATCCAAGTTGATGTCCATCGGGTGGCGGAAAGCGTCCAGCACCGCTTCTTTCGTGATCTCGTTGAACACCACGCGGCGCACGATCTTGCCGTCACCGAGCTCATTTTTCAGGTGCCAGCTGATGGCCTCGCCTTCGCGGTCAGGGTCGCAGGCGAGGTAGATCTCTTTTTTACCTTTCGCCTTACGGCGCAGTTCACCGAGTATCTTTTTCTTGTCGCGGACGATGATGTACTGAGGCTCAAAATTCTTCTCGATGTCTATGCCCATCTTGCTTTTGGGCAGATCGATCACGTGGCCCATGGAGGCGGCCACTTCGTATTGAGGGCCGAGATATTTGTTGATGGTCTTGCATTTGGCTGGCGACTCGACGATCACGAGGGCGTGCGCGGGCGCGCCGCCTCCCACAAAATGAACGATCTCGATCTCATCGCCGTCTTTCAGGGACGCCCCGTCCAGCCGGTCTCGCGGGACGATGTCAAGATTGAGCTCGACGACGACCTTTTCTCTGGGGATCGAGAGCTCCGCGAGAAGCGCGCCAAGCGTTTTTGGAGACTCCAGTGTTTTCGCTTCGCCGTTCAGACGGACTTGTATACTCTTCAGGGCTTCCATTTAATTCGAATTTCTCATGAAATATTTTCCAGGCAGTTCGCGCAGGGCACCTTTCAGCGTCAGGAGCGTGGCCAGTGATGCGGCTCGGCGGGCGGGGAAACCCGCTTCTTCGATGACTTCGTCCAGGAGATGCGACTCACCGTCTCTCCAGAATGATAGAAACAGGCTCTCCTCATCGCTGAAAGCCGGCGCCAGCATTGACACGCGCTTGAGATGCAGTTCCTCAAGGATATCTTCGGCGGAGGTCACCATCCGAGCCCCCTGCTTTAAAAGTTTGTTGGTGCCTCCGGACTTCGCCGAATCGGCGTTCCCCGGTACGGCAAAAACGTCTCGGCCCTGTTCGAGAGCGGCATCCGCCGTGATCAGCGCCCCGCTTTTTTCGCGCGCTTCCACGACGAGCACGGCGCGTGAGAGGCCGCTGATGATCCTGTTTCGGTACGGAAAAAAACGGGGCTGGGCATGCATGCGCAGTGGGAATTCCGAAAGCACAGCTCCTTTTTTGGCTATCCGCTGCGCCACTTTACGATTTTCGCTTGGGTAAAGATGCAGAAGACCGCTGCCGAGCACCGCAACCGTCTCCGTGCCGCCCAAAAGCGCACCTTCGTGTGCCGCCGTATCGATGCCACGGGCAAGACCGCTCACGACAACAGCCCCGGCCGCCGATAAGTCTCTCGAGATCGATTGCGCCATTCGGAGGCCGTAAAGCGAAGCGTCTCTGGATCCCACGACGGCGATGCGGGGCTTGGAGGCCGCCGGTAGCTTTCCCTGCACATACAGTAGAATGGGAGGGTCGTAGATCTCGCGCAGGTCTGCCGGATAACGCTCATCGAAATACGCCACGATGCCGACGCCGTGTTTTTTGGCAAGCTGCATTTCGTCATCCGCCGCCTCTAAAAACTTCTTTGCGTCCGGCGTAGCGTCCAATATCGCCTCGACAGAACCCCGGGCCTTCAGCTGTTCCCGTAAAGTGACCGGACCAAAATCATGGGTCAGGGTCAATGCCAGGAGTTTTTTCAGATCAATCTTGGCCATGCAGTCTTCCTTCCAACGCAGTCAGGATCTCTTCGGCCACCTGGGCCGGCTTTTTTCCGTCGGTGTCGATGGAAATATCCGACTGCCTATAATAAGGTTCACGCAGCAACAAAAGGCGCTTGATCTCCGAAAGCGGGTCGCCGTGGTTGAGTAGCGGCCGATGGCCGGAATGTTTCACGCGCGTGTAGATCGCTTCCGGCGTTGCCGACAAAGTGATCAGAATGCCGTTTTTCTTCAGCACGCGCCTGTTGTCCTCGTCCAGCACCGCCCCTCCGCCCGTCGTGATCACGACGCCGCGTTCACCCGAAAGCGCCTGGACGGCTTTTTTTTCAAGGGAGCGGAAATGCGCCTCGCCGTCCTTTTCAAAAATGTCGCGGATACTTCTTTTCTCCGCAGCCTCTATGTTTTCATCCAGGTCAATGACGGGACGTTTCAATTTTTTCCCGAGCGCCTTGCCCACGCTCGATTTCCCGGTGCCCATGAACCCGACGAGAACGATATTTTTTTCGTCCGACAATTTTCCGCCTTAGAAATCCTTGAGCTGTTTCAGGTAACCGTCGAAATTCCGCCGCGTCTCGATGAGACTGTCCCCGCCGAACTTCTCGAGATAGGCCTTTGCGAGCTCGAACGCCACCATCGCCTCGCCTACGACGCCGCAGGCCGGCACCGCCGTCACGTCCGAACGCTCGATGGTCGCCTTTTCTTCTTTTTTCGAATCGATGTGCACGGACCGGAGCGGGCTCATCAGCGTCGAATACGGTTTCGTGGCCGCGCGGATCACGAGGTTTTCGCCATTCGTCACGCCGCCCTCGAAACCGCCAGCATTGTTGGTCTTTCTGTAAAATCCCTTTTTCTTGTCGTAAAAGATCTCGTCGTGCACCAGGCGCCCCGGCGTTCCGGCCGCACGGAATCCCATGCCGATCTCAACGCCTTTCACGGCCTGAATGGACATCACAGCCGCACACATCTGCGCGTTGAGGCGCCGATCATAGTGGACGAAACTGCCAAGGCCCGGTGGAACGCCTTTCACCACGACTTCAAAAACGCCGCCGATAGTGTCCTTGGTTCTGCGTGACTCGTCGACCTTTGCCATCATTCTTTTGGTCGCGGCCTTGTCGGCGCAATGCATGGGCGATGTCGCCGATTCGCGGCGGATGCGCTCAAAATCCATGCCGGAGGCGTCGGCCACGACGTCCCCGATGCGCACCACGTGGCTCACGAGTTCCGCGCCGAACTCTTTCAGGAAAGCGCGGCAGATCGCACCGATCGCCACGCGCGTAGTGGTTTCGCGGGCGCTCGCCCGCTCTAGCACGTCCCGCACGTCTTCGCACCCGTATTTCATGGCGCCGACGAGATCCGCGTGTCCGGGCCTGGGCCGCTTGACCACCGGAAGCTCGTTGATCTTGAAATCCTTGTTCACCACCAAGAGCGCAATGGGCGCACCGATGCTCTTTTTCTGACGCACGCCGGAGAGGATCTCCACGCGGTCTTTTTCGATGGTCATGCGGCCGCCGCGGCCATAGCCTTCCTGGCGCCGCGCTAGATCATGATCAATGTCGGCCTCGTCCACGCGAAGACCGGCCACCATGCCCTCGAGTATCGCAACGAGACATTTTCCGTGAGATTCCCCGCTATTCAAGAAACGCAGCATACAGACCTCCTCCGCCTAAAAAATTCTCTCCAAGCCCATCGCTTGGGAATACCACCGGATCACCACTTCCCCGAAAAAAATATAAAGTACCGCGGCCGCGCCCAGGAACGGCCCGAACGGAATGCGTTCGCGGCCTTTTGTGAGACGCAAGTATACGCCGACGACGCTCCCAAGAAGCGAGGACACGAAGACAGTCCAGAGCACACCTCTCCAGCCAAGGAATGCGCCCATCATCGCGAGCAGTTTCACGTCCCCGCCGCCCATCGCCTCTTTTTTCAATATCGCTTCGGCGGCAACCGCCGCCAAATACAAGAACCCACCCCCGAGGAGAAGCCCGCCCAGCGACTGCAGGGTGGCGCGCAGCGCCGTCTCCTCACCGTGAAGTGAAGGAAGCACGGCTGAAACAACAACGCCCAGCAGCATCCCCGGCAGTGTGATGCGGTCCGGGATGATCTCGTGTCTCCAGTCGATGGCACTTTCAACGAGAAGCGCCAGCGTCAACACCAGATAGATCGCTGCTATCGGTGTGGCTCCAAAACGGCCGTAGAACACGGCGAAAAGCGTCCCCGTCAAAAACTCGATGACAAAATACTGCGGAGAAATTTTCGCTCCGCAGTCGCGGCAGCGTCCGCGCAGCGCCAAGAAGCTCAGGCAAGGAATATTGTCGAACCAGCGTATCGGTTTCGCGCAATACGGACAGCTGGACCCTGGAAACACAATGGAACGGTTCGCCGGAATGCGGAAAATGCATACGTTCAGAAAACTGCCGACGAGGGTCCCGAATAGGAACACGATCAAAGACATTTTTTCAGAACGTCCGCCATCAGCGCCTGAACGCCCTCTGTTTTGCCTGTCCAGCGCTCGAACGAGAGCGCGGCCTGCGCGACGAGCATCCCGAGGCCGTTCGTGCAACGCAGATCGAGACGCCTGGCCTGCTTGAGAAATTCGGTTTCCTCCGGTGAATACACGAGGTCAACCACCGCCGGCTGCGATTTCAAATGACGGAGGTCCAAAGGAACACCGGGATTACCTTCCATCCCGACGGAAGTGGTGTTCACCACGAGATCGATCTTTTCCATGGCCGCTTCTCCGGAGCCGCCGATGGCCGAAAACTCCGTTTTTGGAAAATGTTTCGTCAAAAGATCCGCGAGACCCACACCTTTCTCCCGCGTGCGATTGTAGACCCACATTTTTTCAGCTCCGGCCAAAGCCAACGAAAAAGACACTCCCCGCGCGGCGCCTCCGGCGCCCAGGAGCAGGACTTTTTTCCCCTTGGGGTTGAAAGCAAGCTCCTGTTTCAAAGAACTCAAGAACCCCGGGCTGTCGGTGTTGTATCCAAAAAGCCTTCCATCACGATTCACGATGGTGTTGATCGCGCCGATGACGCGGTCGATATCATGAGGGATCTCGTCGATGCAGTCGATCGCCGCTTCCTTGTGCGGAACCGTCACGTTGAACCCCGCGATGCCAAGCGCCCGCATGGCGTCAAAGGCTTGTTCGACGCGGCTGGCTTCGACCCGGAAAGCCAGGTACACGGCGTTCATGCCGAATTTCTCAAAAACGGCGTTATGAAGCTTCGGGGAAAGCGAGTGGCCGATGGGGTCACCGATGATGCCGTACAGCTGTGTATTGGAGTCTAGTTTTGGGGGCGAAGACCTAGACATCACACACCGTGGTCGAGGCGGCCTTTGGAGGATGCCTGCGACCGGTGCACCATCTTATTGATCGCGTCGAGATACGCGCGCACGCTGGCTTCGATGACGTCGGTGCTGAGTCCTTGGCCGAGCACCACATGGCCGGCTTGCCCCTCAACCTTGATCGTCACTTCACCCTGCGCGTCTTTGCCGACGGTGACGGAACGGATCTGGTAATCCAGAAGCTTCGTCTTCCGCTTGATCATCTTGTCCACGAGCTTGTAGGCCGCATCCACCGGCCCGCTGCCTGTCCCCGAGGCCGAGAGCACCTTTCCTTTGTCCTTGATCTTTACCGACACCGTCGGATCTTTGCCGCTTTCCGTGAGCACCCGGAGATACGCGAGTTCATAACGCTTCGGCGTGCCCGCGATCCGCGTGTCCACGAGGGCCGCGATGTCGTCGTCGAACACTTCCTTTTTTTTGTCCGCGAGCGTCTTGAAATCTTCGAACACCTTGTCCAGCTCTTTGGGCGAAAGCTTGTAGCCGATCTTGCCGAGGCGCGACTCGAGCGCGTGGCGGCCCGAGTGCTTGCCGAGTACGAGCTTGGTTTCGCCGAACCCTACGTCCTCGGGACGCATGATCTCGTAGGTTTTTCGGAGCTTCAAAAGTCCGTCCTGATGGATGCCGGACTCGTGCGTGAAAGCGTTTTTCCCGACCACGGCCTTGTTGGGTTGTACCACCATGCCCGTGAGCGAACTCACGAGGCGGCTGGACTTGCAGATCTGGTCGCGCCGTATATTCGTGTGCTTGCCGAAAATATCGCTACGCGTGTCGAGCGCCATGACGATCTCCTCAAGCGCGGCGTTACCGGCGCGTTCGCCGATGCCGTTCACCGTGCATTCGACTTGGCGCGCGCCAAAGCGCACGGCCGCCAGCGAGTTGGCAACGGCTAGGCCGAGATCGTTGTGGCAATGCACGCTGATGATGGCCTTTTGGATATTGGGCACGTTATCGAATATCCCTTTGATGAGATTGCCGAATTCAAAAGGCGTGGCGTATCCCACCGTGTCGGGGATATTCAGTACGGTGGCGCCCGCGTCGATGACGGCCTCAAGCACCTGGTACAGAAAAGGCGGCTCGGTGCGTGACGCGTCTTCGGGAGAGAACTCGACCTCGCCGATGCGATTGCGCGCATAGCGCACGGACTCGGCGGCGATGCGGAGTATTTCCTCTTTTGCCTTGTTCAGCTTGTAACGCCTGTGTATCTCGGAAGTCGCGATGAAAACGTGCAAGCGTGACTTTTTCGCCGGCTTCAGTGAATCCAGCGCCACGTCCATGTCTTTTTGCACGGTGCGCGCAAGGGCACAGATCATAGGCCCCTTCACTTCCTGGGCTATCCGCTTGACCGCCTGCGCATCTCCCGGCGAAGTGATGGGAAATCCGGCTTCGATGACATCCACCCGAAGCTCCGCGAGCTGCTTGGCTATCTCGAGCTTGCCTTTTTCGTCCAGGCTCGCGCCCGGAGACTGCTCGCCGTCCCTTAGAGTGGTGTCGAAAATGTAAATTCTATTGTTATCTGTCATAATTTAGCGAAAAGCGTGAAACGAAAAGCGTAAAACTATTGAGTCGCCTTCGGCGACTTTTATATAGGCCACGAAGTGGCTCCATCACTTTTCGTTTTTCGCTTTTCACTTTTCGCTTCTTTCACAGCCATTTCATCATTCCTCTCAGCTTCGCTCCCACCAGTTCGACCGGGTGCTTGTCGTCCGCGTGCCGCAATTTTTCGAAATTCTTTTTACCTTTTTTATAGTCCGCTAGAAATTCCTTCGCGAATTTCCCGCTCTGGATCTCTTTCAGGATCTTTTTCATTTCCTTGCGCGTTTGGGCGTTCACCACGCGCGGTCCGCGCGTGACATCACCGTACTCGGCGGTATCCGACACGCGCTTCCTCATGCCCTGGATCCCAGTGGCATAGATCATGTCGGTGATGAGTTTGAGTTCATGCAGGCACTCGAAATACGCGATCTCCGGCTGATAGCCCGCCTGGATCAGCGTGTCGAACCCCGCCTTGATGAGGGCGCTGGTGCCGCCGCAAAGCACCGTCTGCTCACCGAAAAGATCGGTCTCCGTCTCTTCTTTGAAAGTCGTCTCGATGACACCGGCGCGCGTGCCGCCGAGACCCTTGGCATAGGCCAGCGCGATGTTTTTGCAGCGTTTGGTCGCGTCCTGGAAAATGGCCACGAGACACGGCACGCCTTTTCCCTCTTCGTACAGACGGCGCACAAGGCTGCCCGGGCCTTTGGGCGCCACCATGAACACGTCCACGAATTTCGGGGGCACGATCTGCTTGAAATGGATGTTGAAGCCGTGTGAAAAAGCCAGCGCCTTGCCTTTCGTCAGATACGGCGCCACGGACTGCCTGTAAATGTCCGCCTGAAGCGGGTCCTGCGCGAGGATGATGATGATATCGGACTTTTTCGCCGCCTCGGCCGCTTCGACGGGCTGGAATCCGTCCTTTTTCGCCATTTCGTAATTGGGCCCGCCGGGTCTCTGGGACACGATGACACGCACGCCGCTGTCACGCAGGTTCAGTGCCTGGCCGCGCCCCTGGATCCCGTAACCGATGACACCGACGGTCTTGTCCTGGATGTCCGTCAAGTCCGCGTCCTGGTCATAATAAATTTTCGCCATTTTTTTCTCCTAGTTTAAATTTGGAACGGGACTTAGTCTTTCGGAGGTTTTTTGGAAAGAGCGACCGCCCCGGTCTGGGCAATTTCCAGTATCCCGATACTTTTTAATTTGCCGAAAAGCTTTTGCGTGTTCTCCCTTGACTCCGTGCATTCGAAAGTGACCACATCCGGATTTTCATCCACGATGCGAAGGTGGTACTCCGCCGAGAGCGCCTGCACCTTTTCGCGGATCGGAGGCGTGTTCTTCATTTTTACGAGCATGAGCTCGCGGTCGATGAATTCCTCGGTGGTCAGGTCCTGCACCTTGATGACGTCGATGAGCTTGTTCAGCTGCTTTTTGATCTGCTCGAGCGTCTTCTGGTCTCCGGCAGCGACCAGCGTGATGCGCGACATCGTCGGGTCCTCGGTCTCTCCGACGGCCAGTGAATCGATGTTAAACCCTCGCGCCGAAAAAAGCCCCACCACGTGGGACAGTACACCAGACCGATTTTCGACGAGCACCGAGAGTATCCGGTGTTCAATGGGTGTCGCGTCATGAACGGCCATACATCCCCTTTGTTTTAAGCCATGTCCATGATTTCCTCGAAGGACCTGCCCGCGGGGATCATGGGAAAAACGTTTTCTTCCTCTTTCACGACGAAATCCAGTACGCACGGCCGGTCTGTCACCGTGAGCGACCACTGAATAGCCTTTTCGACCTCGGCTTTTTTCGTCACACGGATGCCAGCACCGCCATAGGCCTCGGAGAGCTTCACGAAATCGGGGTTGCCCGACATCTCTGAGCTCGAATAGCGGCGCTTGTAGAACGCCTCCTGCCACTGGCGCACCATGCCAAGATAATTGTTATTGATGATGGCGATCTTGATCGGCAGTTTGTGCAGCGCTGCCGTCGCCATCTCCTGGATGTTCATTTGTATCGAACCGTCGCCGGTGATACAGCAGACGGTGCGGCCGGGGAACGCGAACTGCGCGCCGATGGCCGCCGGAAATCCGTAGCCCATGGTGCCGAGGCCGCCGCTGGTGAGAAGCTGGTTCGGACCGTTCAACTTGTAATACTGGGCCGCCCACATCTGATGCTGCCCCACGTCCGTGGACACGATGGCATCGCCGCCGTAAATGTCCGACAATTTCTGGATCGCGTACTGCGGGCGTATCTCTTCGGTGTCATCACGGTAGCGCAGAGGGCTCTCCTTTTTCCATTTCTCGATATCGGCTAGCCACAAGGCCGTGTCCGCGGGCTTCACGATCTTGTTCAGCTCCTGCAGTATCTGCTTCACGTCGCCAACGATGGGGATGTCCACTTTCACGTTCTTTGAGATCGCCGAAGGGTCCACGTCCATGTGGATGATCTTGGCGGTCGGAGCGAATTTTTTTAAATCTCCGGTGACACGGTCATCGAAGCGCGCGCCGATAGCGATGAGAAGGTCGCTTTCATGCACCGCGCGGTTCGCGTACACGGTCCCGTGCATGCCGAGCATGCCCATGAAAAGACGGTGATTGGCCGGCACGCCGCCGAGACCCATCAGCGTGTTTGTGCAGGGCGCGTTCGTTTTTTCCACGAATTCCACGAGCTCACGCGCCGCACCCGCGATGATGACGCCGCCGCCGGTGTACACCACGGGCTTCTTCGATTCCTCGATCATCTTCGCGGCCTTTTTGATCTGGCCCGGATGACCCTGCGTGGTCGGCTTGAACCCGCGGATGCTCACTTCTTCCGGATACTGAAAGTCGATGGACATGAGGCTCACATCCGAAGGGAAATCGATGAGCACCGGTCCCGGACGGCCGTGCGTGGCGATGTAAAACGCCTCTTTCACGACGCGTGCGAGGTCTTTGATGTCTTTCACGAGATAATTGTGTTTCGTGATGGGACGCGTGATGCCGGTCACGTCGGCTTCCTGAAAGGCATCATTCCCGATGAGAAACGATTTCACCTGCCCCGTGATGACAACCAGAGGAATGGAGTCCATGTACGCATCGGCGATCCCCGTCACGGTGTTCGTGGCGCCGGGACCTGAAGTCACGACAACGATACCCGGTTTGCCCGTGGAACGCGCGTAGCCTTCGGCCATATGGACGGCGCCTTGTTCATGGCGCACGAGAACGACTTTGAATTTTGCGTCGTATAACGCGTCAAACAGGGGCAGGCAAGCTCCGCCAGGCAATCCGAAAACGTATTCCACGCCTTCGCGTGTGAAAGCTTCCACGACGATCTGGGCACCCGTCATCTTAGACATTCAGCTTCCTTTATGATCTAAAAGCGATCCTTTTTTGAGTCAATACAAGACCATTTTAGTAAACTTTGTATTATAGCACGGAACCAAGTGCTGTCAAAATACAGAGCGAGGGGCCTATTTCCCGATGTGCTTGTAGAAGCGTGGGATACGACTATGGATGGAGCACACCACCTCGTAGGGGATGGTTTGCATTAAGGAAGCTATGTCTTCGGCGCTGATCTCGACACGCCCCTGCTTTCCGATCAGCGTCACCTCGTCCCAGCGTTTTACGCCGGGTACATGCCCCACATCCACGAGCGTGTGGTCCATGGTGACGCGTCCCACCACCGGACAACGCCGGCCGCGAACGATGACATGAGCCTTGTTGGACAAGCCGAGGCGGTACCCGTGGCTGTACCCCACGGGTAGTGTCGCTATCCAGGTCGGCTTGGAAGTGTGGTAAGTGGCGCCATAGCTGATGGAACGGCCTTTGGCGGTTTTCTTCAGGAACGAAATGCGGGTTTTGAGACAAAGAAGCGGCTTGAGCTTGATGGACAGGCGTCCGCCGCGATAAGGGTTCAGACCGTACAGGACAATGCCGGGCCTCACGAGATTCAGATGTGTTTTGTGGAAACGGATGGCGCCAAGGCTGTTGGCAGCGTGAAAATAGCGAGGATGGATGTTCAGACGCTTGAGCAGCGCCAGGGTGCCATTGAACAACGCGATCTGTTTGGTGGTGATGGAGCCATCCTTGTGGTCCGCGCTTGAAAAATGTGTGTACACGCCCTCGATGCGCACGCGGCGCATTTTCACCGCCTGATGGAAAAAAGCTTCCGCGTCTTCCCACCACACGCCGAGACGGCCCATGCCCGTATCGATCTTGACGTGCACGGCGAACGGAGTTTTTTTTCGCTGGGCGGCACGCTGCACGAGTCTCATGTCTTCCAGCGAAGAGATGCTGGGCCGGATACGTGCGCTGAGATAAAGCGGCAGCTGCTGTTCGTGAAAAGTGCCGAGCACGAGGATCTTGGCTGCGGGCAGCGCTTTTCGAAGCTCCAGGGCCTCATCGATATTGGCCACGCCGAAAAACGCGACGCCCTGCCTGGCCAGTTCGCGCGCCACGACCTTCATCCCATGTCCATACGCGTCCGCTTTCACCACCGCGAGTATTTCTGTGTGTTTGGAGACGAGTGAGCGCTTGAGAGCGCTGAGATTGGCCCTGAGATTTTTCAGGTCCACTTCGGCCCATACAAGCGGTATTTTATTTTTTGGTGACATTGCAGTCTCTGGCATGCAGGTAAAGCGGCTCCAACAGGAAAGCATCGTCGAACTTTTTGCTGCGTACGCGCAAAATGGCGGCCTCGGCCACTCCTTCGGCTTTCGGAACGGAGTTCCGCTCGTCCCAGGTGATGCCTACTCGCTTTTTAGATAATTCGGAAAGCCGTGTCATGAATTTTTCCACTTCGCCGATAAAATGCGCCGGGCCTTTGAAACTTTGAAAAAGATGTTCCGCGTCAACCAGCGCTGGCTTCCGTAGAATGCTCAGGCCCTTCGCCGTACGCCGGTAAAGCGCGAAATAAAGCATCCCCTTCCGCCCGTCGCCTATCACCGCGATCGGCCGGGTTTTTTCGGAACAGGCTTGCGCCATCGCCTCAAGGCTGGACACTCCTACGATGTTTTTCTTGGCCGCGTAAGCGAGTGTCTTGGCGGTCGTGACAGCCACGCGCAGACCCGTAAAAGAACCGGGGCCCAGTCCCAGGGCTATGCAGTCCAGGTCCTTGAGAGCGAACCCGCTCTTTTGAAGCGCCTTTTCAATGGCCGGAGCCAGCGTGGTCGAGTGCATGCCGGAGCTTGTCGTTTCACCGGCCAGTCTTTTTCCGGAATCGAACACCCCGAGCGACAACGCACCCGTCGAACAGTCAAAAGCCACTAGCTTCATCGATGTTTCCCGCGCGACAGCGCCCATCGCCGCCTCGTGCCACGGCCGCAAATGTGGATGCTGCGCGAATCCCCGCCACAATGGCCGAGCGTCACTTCTATCCTATCTTTCGGTAAAATGGATCGGCCTCTCTCGGGCCATTCGACAAGCGTCACGGCACTGGCGGAAAAACATTCCTCGGCAAGCTCTCTGTCCACGCCACGCACCGAAGACAGCCGGTACCAGTCGAGGTGAAATATTTTTTCACGCCCCGCATACTCATGGATGACGACGAATGTGGGGCTCAAGACGTCCTTTTCGCGGCGATGACCCAGGCCACGCGCTATTCCCTTCACGAGCGTGGTTTTCCCAGAGCCAAGCGGCCCGTGGAGCGCGACGACGTCACCGGCTCCGAGTCGGCGGCCGATGCGCAGACCTATTCTTTTCGTTTCAGACGGCGAGCGGGATATCATTTTTATCACCGAAAATGTTTGTAACCTTTCTGTTCCATCGCTTCGGCGACCCCGCGCCTCACGAGCCGTATGCCGTGCCGGCGCTCAACGATCTTTCCGATCGGGTGATAGAGACCGCTGCGTTGACCGGCCTTATCGAGCGTCAGCGCCGCCGCGTCTTTTGGGGAAAGCGCGAATAAAAGCTCGAAATCCTCGCCGTCGGAAAGACCCTGCTCGAGCGTGGCGCCCGGCGTGAGCGGCACGGCCTCGGCGGCTATCCAGACCCCGACGCGGCTTTCTTCGGCGATGCGGAACAGGTCCGAGGCCAGGCCGTCCGAAATGTCCATCATGGCGTGAATATGAAAATTTTTGACGAGAAACTGCGCCTCCGAGACGCGTGGCGTGAAATGCAGGTGTTTTTTTGTCGGATAAGAAGCGCCGAGCGCCCCTGTCACGAATAGCACGTCGCCTACTTTGGCCCCCGAGCGCCTGGCCATGGTTTTTTTATCCGCCTCACCGAGAAGCGCGACAGACACGACAATGCGGCTGGCCCTCACCGTGTCCCCCCCGACCACCGACACGCCGAATTCGCGCGCAAGCTTGAGCAGCCCTCTATAAAATTCGTCGACGAAACGCACCGGGCAGCGCCCCGGAACACCGAGCCCCACCACCGCATGGCGCGGCAAGCCACCCATGGCCGCGATGTCACTGATGTTGACGGCAAGCGCCTTGCGCCCGATGTCGCCTGCACTCGCTTCCGATAGACGGAAATGCGTCCCCTCGATGAGAAGGTCCGTCGTAAAAAGCGTCTCTTTGCCTGGTTTCATCCGCACGGCCGCGGCATCGTCGCCGATGCCAACGCTCACCGAGCGACCGCGAGGCACACGGCGGCGGATGCGCCGGATGAGCTCGAACTCCCCTAGAGATCTCAGGCGACGGCTCATGCGGGTACGGACAGCGCCCTGAAGAACAGCGTGAGCGTGACCATGATCAGGTTGTGCGCGACATGCGCGGTGATCGAAGGCACCAGCGACCCCGTTTTTTCATAAAGATACGCTAGAAATATCCCGAGCACGAATATGGGCAGAAAAATAAAAAGATTCATGTGGAACAGGGCGAACACGGCCGCCGTCGCTATCATCGCCCGCCTGGCCCCGTATCGCGAACGCAGCGCCTTGTACGCAAACCCCCTGAAAAAGATCTCCTCGATCACCGGCCCGAGCAGTGCCACAAAAAAAGTGAAAAAAAGAAGATAAGGCTCCGAGGCTTGCTCCAAAAAGATCTGCACAACTTTCTGCGGCGGCGGTTCATACGAATAAAGTTGGGACAAGGCCGTCAACGCCATCAGGGACAGGACGAGGAACGGGACCATGGCGACATAACCGACAAGGCCGAGCTTCACGTTCTTCGAGAGATCTGTCGCGGTGAGGCCGATGTCCTCAAGCGACCGGCCGAACTTTTTCCGCACCAGCCAGACGATGAAAATAGCCACGGCGAGATTGCGCACAAAACTGTTCAGCATGAGAAGCAGTTCGCCGGGAATGGGTTTGAACCCGAAAAAAAGCGCCGCCATCTCCACACCGGAAATGACGACTTCGGAGAAAAAAAGAAAAGCGACGACCTGCGCCGCATCCAAAAGGCCCCAGGGAGACGCTGCGATCCCGCGTCCGCCAGGGATCCAGGGTCGGCCAGCCCTGCGCGCCGCGATCAGTCGTGTGTCCAAATAAAGGCCTAAAAAAAAGAGCGTCAAGAACCCGAAAGAAAAAACCTGCACGGCTCCCGAATGGCGGCGGAAATTTTCGCGGAACACCTCTTCCCTCTGCCGGATCTCCTGCAGCTGCCGGCTTTGGACGACGCGCGCCGGCTCGACACCGCCGGATCTCGATGCCGGCTGCCCGACGAAAAGGAGGGCCGCGTAAAAAAGAGACGCCACTAGCAACATAAAGATCGTGGCTTTGTGGCCGGCAAAAACGCTTTTCATGGCTTCTGGGCTTTCAACCCGAAAAAGGCGACGGCGTTCTCGGTGGTGGCCAGCTCAAGCGCCTCGACGCTCATCCCTCTCTGTTCGGCCAGGAAGTCCACGAGGTTCCGGAGACAGCACGGCTCGTTCCTTTTCCCGCGATAGATCTGAGGCGCCAAATACGGCGAATCGGTCTCGAGCATGAAACGCTCGATGGGCGCCTTCTTCGCCACCTCGAGAAGCGGTCCCGCGTTCTTGAAAGTGAGATTGCAGGTGAAGGAGACCATGAAACCGATATCCAGTACTTTTTTTAGCCCCTCCATGTCATATGAAAAACAGTGCATCACGCCGCGTATGCCCGGCGCTTCGCTTTTCAGCACTGCTAGCGTGTCGTCCAGCGCTTCACGCGAGTGGATGATGACTGGCAGGCCTTTTTCTTTGGCCACCTGCAGCATGCGGGCAAATACCTTTTTCTGTGAATCGGGGTCCGCCTCGCTTTTGATAAAATCGAGACCTATTTCACCAACAGCCACGGGCTTTTTTTCATCGATGAAGTGACGCATGGCATCCAGGTGTTCTTCACCCGCTTCATGCGCATGATGAGGGTGCATACCAGCCGTGCTCCACATGTGTTCGTTTTTCGAAGCGAGCGCCCAGGCGGCCTCGTTCGTGGCGGGGTCGGTGCCGACGTTGACGAGGTATTCGACCCCGAATTCGCGGGCGCGCTGAATAACCGCGTCACGGTCGGCGTCAAAGGCGTCGAAATGCAAATGACAATGAGTGTCTACGATCATTCTGTTTTCTTTACGGGAGTTTTCCGTGAGTGACCGGTTTTACCGTCGTCGAAGACCGCCGCAGCCGCTCCACGATACCGGGCAGCTCTCGCAGGGCGTAGTCAACCTCCGCTTCCGTGGTGAAACGGCCGAGAGAAAAACGGAGGGTGCTGCGCGCCAGCGATTCGGCAAGACCCATCGCAACGAGTACATGCGATGGTTCCACAGACCCGGCGGTGCATGCCGACCCCGTGGATACGAAAATATTTTTCAGGTCCAAGTTCATGAGCAGCGTCTCGCCGTCCAAACCGTCGAATGAAACGCTGAGCGTGTTATAGACGCGCCGTTCGCGAACACCGTTCACGGCAGAACCTTTCACGGCACGCAACATCCCCTCTTCGAGCCTGTCGCGCAGCGCCTTCACGCGCGTGGCTTCAGATTCTCTCTTTTTCTCGGCCAGCTCCACGGCCTTTCCGAAACCCACGATGGCAGCCACGTTCTCGGTGCCGGGTCGGATATTTTTTTCCTGATGCCCCCCATGCGTCTGGGCCTTCAGCTTCACGCCTTTTCTCACATAAAGCGCCCCCGCCCCTTTCGGGCCGCAGATCTTATGCGCGGACAACGATACGAGGTCAAAACCCCACTGTTCCGGGTGAAATTCAAGCTTGCCGAAGGATTGCACGGCGTCGCAGTGAAAAAAAGCGCCTTTGGCGTGTGCCAGGCGCGCGGCCTCTTCTACCGGCTGCACGACACCGGTTTCATTGTTCACGTGCATGAGGCTCACGAGCGCCGTTCTGTCCGTGATCTCGCGTTTCAGAAATTCGAGGTCCACGAGGCCGCTCGAGTCGACAGGCGCAAAGCTCACGCGAAAACCCTTTTTCTCGAACTGCTGGGCCGGATACAGCACCGCCTGATGCTCGATCTGCGACACGATGAGATGATCCCTCCCAGAGGCGGCCATTTCCATCGCCCCTTTCACCGCCAGGTTGTCCGCTTCGGTGCCGCCGGAAGTGAACACGATGTCACCGGGTTCCACTTCGAGCGCGGCGGCAATGCTTTCGCGCGCCGCCTCGATGGCATGACGCGCCGCCTGGCCTCTCTGGTGAAAGCTCGAGGCGTTGGCGAATAGCGGGCCATAGCAAGGCTTCATGGCCTCGAACACTTCGGGGTCAATAGGAGTGGTGGAGTTGTAATCTAAATAAGCTTCCATTATTTAACTTCAATCCTTGGAAATATAGGCACGCCTTTGGCTATCTTGGGACCGCCGGCGCCCAACTGCCGTTTCATGGATTCCGCGACAGTCGGCATGAACGGAGAAACGGCGACGCTGATGGCCTGAAGGCTCTGATGCAGCACGGCGATCAGCATCTTCACTTCGTCGGTCTTGTTCTCTTTCCACATTTTCCATGGCGCGGCGGACTCGATGTATTTATTGCCGAGGTCAATGACCACCCATATTCTTTCCAGCGCTTCCGAGAATGCCAGTCTGTCCATGAGAGGTACTAGATCCGTCGGCAAATGATCCAAATTATCCAGCAGAGCGGATGTCTTAACGGCGAACGGGTGGTCTTTCCCGAGCTTACTCAAGAAGTCCTTTGCGAGCCCGGGCACACTGCCTTCAAAATATTTTTCGCACATCGTGAGCGTCCGATGCAGCAGATTTCCCAGATCGTTCGCCAGGTCCGTGTTGTAGCGGAGTATCAGCGCCTGTTCACTGAAAGTGCCATCTTGTCCGAATGCCGTTTCCCGGAGCAGGAAATAACGGGTGGCATCCACTCCGTATGTTTTGACGATCTCGACGGGGTCGGTGACGTTCCCGCGTGATTTCGACATTTTTTCGCCGCCCTGCACCCACCAGCCGTGGGCAAATATCATTTGGGGCATTGGAATATCCAAAGCGTACAAAAGCACCGGCCATATCACCGCATGATGCCGGAGTATGTCTTTGCCGATGATATGGACGCCTGCCGGCCACCATTTCTTGAACAATTTCTCGTCCCGCCCGTAACCGCAGGCGGAAATATAATTGATCAGCGCGTCGAACCAGACGTAGGTCACGTGGTCCTTGTCGAACGGCAATGGGATGCCCCATGACAGCCTGCTGACGGGGCGTGAGACGCTGAGGTCCGCGAGGCGGTTGTGTTCGAGAAATCCCAGCACCTCCTTGCGGCGCGATTCCGGTAGTACTTTCATCCTGCCCTGGCGAATATCGGCCATGAGCCGCTCCTGATAGGCCGACATCCTGAAAAAGTATGTCTCCTCTTTCATCCGCTCGAGCGGCCGTTTGCAATCCGGACACATCGCGGGGTTGTTGGGATCCAACAGCCCTTCGGTGATGAAAGTTTCGCAGGAAACGCAATAATATCCGTCGTAGGTGTGCCGGTATAAGACCTTTTCGGATCTGCCGTTCACCAACACTTCGGCGTCTTTGATCTTATTCCAAACGTATCCCACGGTTTCCTTGTGGCGGGCTTCCGTCGTCCGGATAAAATCGTCGTAGGATATGTTCAACGTCTTCCAAAGACTGACAAAGGTCTGGGAAATTTTGTCCGTGAATTCCTTCGGGGACATGCCGGCCTCGCGGGCCGCCCGGTCTATCTTCTGCCCATGCTCGTCGGTGCCAGTCAGAAAAAGCACCTCTTTCCCCCGTTGACGCTGAAACCTGGCCAGCGCGTCCGCGGCGATATTCGTGTACGAATGACCGACATGCGGCCTGGAATTCACGTAATAAAGCGGCGTCGTGAGATAGTAGCGGTCGCTCATGCGGATGCCACCGCGAGAAGCCTGTCCCAGAAAACGGAAAGCGCCAGCTTCAGGTTCACGTTGGACAACAGTTTTTCTTTGAATTCGCCCACCGTCTCCAGCGTGTCGAGTATCTCCTCGATGGAAAATGATTGCGCACATTTTTGCTTCGCTCCCCTGTCTTCGGGACCTGAAAGCATTTCGTCCGCGCTTTCAGCCAGAACCATGGCGTCTCTGAAAAAAACGATGACCGTCTCGAGCACGGCCAAAAGCTGCGTCCTGTCCAGCGGGCCCAGATCGGGCGCTGGATAACGGCCGCGGTTCATCACGAATTCCACGATGGCTTTTTTGGCCGGCTCTATCTCGGCGCTTTCCTCGTCGCTCACCGGCCTCGGACGAAAATTCAGGGCCTGAGAGCGTGAGCGGACGGTGGCGAGTATCGCCTCCGGCGCGTGGCTGATGAGAATGAACACCGAGTTTCCTTCCGGCTCCTCGAGCGTTTTCAAGAGCGCACTTTGGCCGACCTCATTCAGGCATTCGGCCCGGTGTACCAGAAATACCTTGAATTTTGCGCGAAGCGGCCTCAGCGAGACGCGCGTGAGCATTGTCCGCACCTCCTCCATCTTGATGGTCCGCGAATCGGCTTCGGGTTGCAGCAGAAAAAAGTCGGGGTGCGCCCCGGCATCGGCCAGGCGGCAGTCCGCGCAAGCATCACAGGCCTCGTCCCCGGGTTTTTCACAGAAAAGGATCTTGGCCAGCGCCCGGGCGATCTCCATTTGTCCCGATGCCTGAGGGCCCTCGAAAAGAAGCGCGTGCGGCAGCCGGTGCCTAGAAAGCATGGCTCTCAGCGAGCCGATGACGGATGGCTGCAGAGACTCCAGCTCTTTAAAGGACACAGTGAACCGCCTTTTGGATGCGCTCATGAATGGTCTTGGATGAATCGTGCTCACGCGCCTCGATGCGCTTGAAGCGACGGCCTTCAGTTTTCGCGATATGCAGGTAGCCCCGGCGCACGCGTTCGTGGAACACGATGTCTTTTTTTTCCATGCGGTCAGGCGAGCGCCTTTTTTTGGCGCGCGCGAGGCCGACGCGAACGGGAATATCGATGTAGAGGCTGAGGTCCGGCGCGATGCCCTGCGTCACTTCGCGGCCAAGCGTCCGTATCCAGCCAATGTCCACACCCTCACCGAAACCCTGATAGGCCACGGTGGCGTCGAGCCAGCGGTCACAGAGGACAACGAACCCTTTTTCAAGCCTGGGTTTTACCACTTCGGCGATCAGCTGCGCACGGCTGGCCATGTACAGCAGCGTCTCGCACACGCCGGTCATGCTTCGGTGGCGGTTGTCGAGAAGCACCGAGCGTATCGCATCGCTCACGCGCGTGCCGCCCGGTTCACGCGTCACGAAAACTTTTTTGCCTCTGCGGCGCAGGGCACGGGCCAGGAGGCCTATCTGCGTGGACTTCCCGCAGCCCTCGTTGCCCTCGAGCGTGATGAGCACACCTTTTTTTCTAGTCAATTTCACACCTCCAGATCGTGCTGCCATCCTCAAGATCGGTGAGCGCTATCCCGCGCGCGAGAAGCCTTGAGCGGATGTCATCGGCCGCCTTGAACTCTTTGGCCTTCCGGGCCTCGCGGCGTTTCCGGATGTCTTCCTCCAGCGATGCGTCCGCCGGCCGCTCGAGCAGTCTGTCATGATCAAAAAGGTGGAAAAGCGCTCCCCAGCGTTTCAGAAGGTCGCGTGCGGCCAAAAGCGTCCCGGAGTCGGCTTTTTTCCGCGCCTCGCGCATCAGCTCATGCATCAGCGTCAGCACTTTTGGCGTGTTGAAATCGTCGTCCATGGCCGCGCGGAACGCCGCTTCGAAGTCGGCGAACTTGCCTTTCGCGGCGATGCCTTTCACCTGCCGCGTTTCCTCGAAGAAAAAGAAAAAGCGCTTCGCGACCGAAAGCTCCATTTTCATCTGTTCCGCCGAATAATCGAGAGGCGCGCGGTAATGCGTGCCTAGAAAAAAGAGCCTCAGGGCCTCGAGCCCCAGCTCTTCGCCTCCGCTCTGCAAAATATGTGAAACGGTCACGTAGTTCTTCAGCGATTTGGACATCTTCTGTTGATCCACGGTGACCAGGCCGTGGTGAAGCCAGGCGCGCACGAAAGGCCGGCCCGTCGCCGATTCGCTTTGGGCGATCTCATTCTCGTGATGCGGAAAAATAAGGTCAATGCCGCCGCCGTGCAGGTCGAAGCTTTCGCCGAGATACTGCATGCTCATGGCCGAACACTCGATGTGCCAGCCGGGCCGCCCGCGACCCCAGGGGCTGTCCCAGCCGGGCTCGTCGGTGCCGGCGCGTTTCCACAGCGCGAAGTCCAGGTCGTCCCTTTTTTTCTCGTTCTTGTCGATGCGCACGTGGCTTTTCATCGCGTCCTGGTCCTGATGCGACAGCCGGCCATAGCCCTTGAACGCCTTCACTTCGAAATACACGTCGCCGCCGCTCTCATACGCCACGCCTTTCGCGATCAGGCGCTGGATCAGCTGCAGCATAGCGCCGACGTGGCTCGTGGCACGCGGTTCCTCGTCGGGATCGCGCAGGCCGAGCCGCGCCAGGTCGTTCTTGTACTTTTCAAAATAGATCTGAGACACTTTTTGCACTTCGAGAACGAGGTTCTGGCCTCCGGACTGGCGCGCCTTCTCGATGATCTTGTCATCAATGTCCGTGACGTTGCGCACGAAACGGAAACGGTAACCCGAATATTCGAAATAGGCACGGATCATGTCAAAAAAGTAGGCGGAGCGCAGGTGGCCGATATGGGGTTCGTCGTACACGGTGGGGCCGCAGGCATACAACGAGGCCTGCCCGGGAGTCAACGGCTGGAATGTTTCTTTTTCGCGGGTGAGCGAGTTGTAGATCTTGAGGGCCATGGCCGTTCTACTTCTCGTCGATCCTTTTCCCTTCGCGGCGGGCCACGCGGCCCGGCACGCCGACGACGGTGGAGTTCGGCGGCACGTCCTGGATCACCACGGCATTGGCTCCGACGCTGACGCTGTCGCCGATCTGGATATTGCCGAGGATCTTGGCGCCGGCGCCGATGACGACGTTGCTGCCGATAGTTGGATGGCGCTTCCCTTTCTGCTTGCCGGTGCCCCCCAGCGTCGAACCCTGGAACATCGTGACGTTGTCCCCGATCACCGAGGTCTCGCCGATGACGACGCCGGTCCCATGGTCTATGAAAAGGCCTTTTCCGATCTCAGCGCCCGGGTGTATCTCGATGCCCGTGAGCCAGCGGGCGAACTGCGACAGCATCCTCGCGGGGAACTTGAGCCCCGAATAAAAAAACAGGCGCGCGATGCGGTAAAAAAAGAGCGCGTCGATGCCCGAATAGCTGAAGATCACCACGAGATCGCCGGTGGCCGCAGGGTCCCGTTCCAGCGTCGCCCGGATCACGTCCTGGAAAAATAGTTTGTACAAAATTATTTTCAACAGCGCCACGCCGAGAACGACGACCGCTATCAGCCGCAGCGTTTCATGCTCGCCCATATCAGGTTTTTCCTTTCAACAACACCACCGAATGGCAGGCGATGGCCTGGCCGCGACCCACGGGGCCGAAGCCTTCATTGGTCTTTGCCTTGAGTCCCACACGTGCCACCGGCACGCCGAACACGCGCGCGATATTTTTCCTCATTTTTTCCTTGTAAGGTCCGAAGTGTGGCGCTTCCGCAAGCACGATCGAGTCGATGTGCACGATCTTCATTTTTTTCCGCCTCAGCGTCTGCATCGCTTTTTTGGCAAAAAGAGCGCTGTCGGCCCCGCGATATCGCGGATCGCTATCGGGGAAAACATCCCCGATGTCGCCGCTGCCCGATGCGCCCAACACGGCATCCACGATGGCGTGGTACAGCGCGTCGCCATCCGAGTGCCCGTCCAGCCCCTTGTGGAACGGGACAGTCACTCCCCCGAGCACGAGCCGGCGGCCCCGCTTTAGCGCGTGGATGTCATACCCGATGCCGATGCGCACGCCTGCCCGCCTTTCTTTTATAAAAATGAAAAAGATCCAGATCGTCCGGCGTCGTGATCTTGATATTGGCCGCATCTCCCGCCACGATCGCGACCCTGACACCGGAACCGTCAAACAGCGCCGCCTCGTCCGTCGCGCGTAGCGCCTTAGCGCCGAGGCGCAGATAGCGGCCCAGAAGCAACTTTTTTTTGAACACCTGCGGCGTCTGCGCCAAAAACAGGCTTGAGCGGTCCGCGGTCCCCTGGATGATCTTTTTCCGCGCGTCCGCTCTTTTCACCGTCGAGGTCACGGCCAAGGCGCAGATAGCCGCCCCCGTCTTCTCGGCGGCCGCCACCACGGCCTTTACGGTTTCAGGCCGCACGAGGGGCCTCGCCGCGTCGTGGATCAACACCCAGTCGCTGGAAGCCGATACGGCCAGCACGGCGTTCTTCACCGAAGCGGCGCGCGTGGATCCGCCTGTCACGACGCGGGTACGGCTCAGGCCTAAACGGCCAAAAAGACGCTTCAGCTCACCGAACTGCCGCGGCTGTGCAGCGACTATGACTTCCTGAAAATGGAATGCCCGCCCGAGGTTTACAAGCGTATGCCCGATCAAAGGCTTCCCGCCGAGAGGCCTCAGCACTTTTGCCAGCCGGCCGCCGAGGCGCCGGCTTTTGCCGGCGGCAGGAACAATGGCTGAGATCCTCACGGCGCCGGGATCGGTGCCACCGCCTTATCCGAATCCAGTTTCGCGAATATCATCCTACCGGCGGCCGTCTGCAGCACCGAAGTGACGGACGCTCGGGCCACGTTTCCCATGAGCTTTCGTGCATTGTCGACGACGACCATGGTGCCGTCGTCGAGATAACCGATGGCCTGGTTGTGCTCTTTGCCTTCACGCATGAGACGCACTTCCAGCACCTCCCCCGGCAAGAGCACGGGACGCAAGGCGTTGGCAAGCTCGTTGATGTTGAGAATGGTCACACCCTGAAATTCCGCGAGCTTGTTCAGGTTGTAATCGTTCGTCAAGACCCTTCCGTCCAAGAGCTTCGCGAGCTTCACGAGCTTTTCGTCCACGGAGCTGACCTCCGGAAAGTCCTCTTCGTGGATCTTCACGGTGTTGAACTGCGTCGCCTTCAGCTTATTCAGTACGTCGAGACCGCGGCGACCGCGATTGCGTTTCAGAGGATCCTGTGAATCGGCGATCGCCTGCAGCTCTTTCAACACAAAGCGAGGGATCACGAATCTCCCCTCGATGAAGCGGGTGTGAAAAATATCGAGAATACGCCCGTCGATGATGACGCTGGTGTCCAGGATGAGCAGCGCGTCTTTCTGGTCCTGCCGGTCGAACTTCACGTAAGGAATGATGAGGTTGAACTCGTCGCGGCCGCGCATGGAAAATATCATCCCAAAATAACAGAGAATGAGCACCAGGACCAGTTTGAGTGGTGCGGCGATCTCGGGGTTGATGTCCGGGATCTGATCCACTGCGCCCGTGATGAAACGGGAGACGATGAGTGCGAGGATAAGGCCGAACACCGCCGCGGACATGCCGCGCAGGGACAGCTTGCCCAGGCCCTTTTCGATGAGAATGACGATGAAAGCTAGACCGACACCGATACCGGCACCCACGAGACCCGCGGCTCCGCCGAAACCGTCATAGCTGCTCGCCAGCTGAAAACCAAGGATCATGCTGACGAGGACGAACAGTGCACGAATGAACCCGAACGTCATGTGATTCCTCTTATTGGATGCTTAAGCCGTCAATTCTTCTTCAATAGTTTCCAGGGATGCGCCTTGATGTCGGCCACAAAATCCTCGAGATCACGGGCGATCTTGTCGTTTTTCAAGAGGCGCCCGACGCTGCCCTCGCCGTCGCGCAGTCTCGCCAGCACGATGCGCGCGGATTTCGCCGCGTCTTTCAGATCGTCGGTGGTCTCACGCAGATCGCGCGTGAGAACATCGGCGTTCACGAAAGTGCCTTTCAGGCCAGCCTTGAATTCCGGGTCACCGGCGACCTGGTTCAGATTGTCCATGGTGAATTCGATCTTGTGGATGAGCCGGTTCGAGTTCCCGATGAGGTCCTCAAACCCCACTGGAGGACTGCCTATCAGCGTGCCGCCATCCGAAAGCGTCGGATGCCCGCCGGTCCCCGGCAGGATCTCGATGTATTTTTCGCCGAGCAGCCCCAAAGAGTTGACGGCGACCTTGGCGTCATCTTCGATGAATACGCCCTGGGAGATCCACGCGGAGACCTCCACCTGCGTCTCTCCCTGTTCATCCCGTACGACGCGAATGCTCTTCGTCTCGCCGACGTTGACACCCGCCAGGCGCACCGGCGAGCCGACATCCACTCCGCTCACGGAATCAAAGAAAAAGCGGACTTGATAACCCGGCTTCAGATAAAAATCACCGGCTTTCAGCACGAGGCCCACCAGAATGGCGATAGCCGCGAGAACGAACAAGCCGACTTTGAACTCCAGACCCACTTTTTTCATCCACGCTCTCCTTCTTTGACTTCTTCCAAACTCTTGAAACTGATATCCGTGATCGGGCCCGTCGCGGACCCGCTGATGAACTGGCGAACCACCGGGTTCGTCGTGTTCTTGATCTCGTCGGGCGTCCCGATCTGAATGATCCTGCCCTGGTACATCATAGCGATACGCGTGGCGATCTTGTACGCGCTCACGATGTCATGTGTCACAGCGACGCCGGTCACCTGCAGTTTGTCGTGCAACTCCACGATGAGATCATTGATCGCATCGGCCATGATCGGGTCCAGGCCCGTGGTCGGTTCGTCGTACAACAGGATCTCGGGCCGCATGCAGATCGCCCGCGCGAGTGCCACCCTTTTTTTCATGCCGCCAGACAGCTCCGACGGCTTCAGGTCCTGAATGCCCCTCAGGCCCACAAGCTCCAGCGATTCCTCCACGCGCTCGCGTATCGCCTTTTCACTGAGTTCCGTGTGCTCGATGAGCGCGAATCCCACGTTCTCACCGACGGTCATCGAATCAAAAAGGGCCGCGGCCTGGAACAGCATACCGAAGCGCATGCGAAGCTGGTGCATCTGCTTCGTCGAAAGCCCGACGAGGTTCACGCCGTCCACGAGCATCTCGCCGGCGTCGGGTCGGAGTATCCCGATAACATTCTTCAAGAAAACACTTTTTCCACATCCGGAGCGGCCCATGATGACCAGCGTCTCGCCGCGCATGACCTTCAAATCGAGCTGGTTCAGCACCATGCGCCCGTTGAAGGCCTTTGAAACTTTTTTTGCCTCGATCATCGTGTCGGTCATCGTATCACGTACCAAAATAGAAAATGATCGTGAAAAGCGCGTCCGCCATGATGATGAGAATGAATGACTGCACCACCGCGCGCGTCGTCGCCGCGCCTACGCCTTCGGCGCCGCCTTCCACGCGCATCCCCTCGTAACATGAAACAATGCAGATGATGGAGGCGAACACCAGTGTCTTGAAAAGCCCCGTAAAAATGTCTTTCAGCTCCAGCGGCAGGAACGTCATCTTGATATAAAGGTTGTGGGACAGGCCGAGTTTGTGCACGGACACCATGTAGCCGCCCAAAATACCGATGAAGTCCGCGTACACCGTCAAAAGCGGCAGCATCGTGAAAAGCGCGATGAAGCGTGGCGCGACAAGGTACTTGATCGGCTGCGTTGCGAGCGTCTCAAGCGCATCGATCTGCTCGGTGACCTTCATGCTGCCGAGCTCGGCCGCGATCGAGGCCCCGATACGGCCGGCGACCACGAGCGCGGTCAGCACGGGACCGATCTCACGCGTGATCGAGATCGCCACGAGGCTCGGGATGTACATCTCCGCGTTCACGCGCTGCATCTGATACGCGCTCTGGAACGCGATGACCACGCCGATGAAAAAACTTGTCAGGGACGCGATCGGCAGCGAATCAACTCCGATCCTCACCATCTGCTCGTAAACCTGGCGCACGCGGAAAGGCGGCATCGCGATCCAGAACAGCGTCTGGATGAACAGCGTGAAAGTGCCCCCCATGAAACGGATCAGCTCCACCACGCGGTTGCCGACCTGGTCGATGATCGCCTTCAATGGCCTCTCCTCAAAATTTCATCTTTCGCTCGACCCCCACGAACCCCTCTTCTTCGCGCCACTCGAGCTTCACCGAATCTTTGGGTCTGAGCTTCAGCTCAAGCCCGAGTTCCATGGGCTGCGTCTGGCGCGACTCGATCAGGTCCTCGTCCTCAACGTTGAATTTCCTGAAATGCAGCCTCGCGCGGTCACCGAACGACCGTTGTATGAGAAATTCCGGCTTGTCGTTCTCGTCCCGCGGATGCCTGAACTCCCAGTCTCCCCACACCACGTTGTCCTGTTGGGCCCCGGAGACCAGCGCCTGATAAGTCTTTTCATTGAAAAGATCCTGCGCCTCCAGCGTCTCGTCGGCCAGGCGCATCGACGAGCCGTCCTGCAGAAGTACTCTCGACCCCGTGAGGCGCACCGTCGGATACACGCCATCCACGTGAATGTCCATGGCCTTCAGTTCCTTGCCGAGCCACGGCGATTCCACGCGCACGTCGCCATTCACCTGCGGCGCGAACAGGTCGCCGCTGAAACCGAGGTCCAAACTCATGCGCCCGGAGATCGATATCTTTTGCGCCGACTGGAGGAACGCGTCCAGGTTCGACAGCGCGTAATCTTCGGCGTGTAGCGTCCACTCGGCCTCGCCGCCGTTCTGAAAATCCACGGCACCCGTCACTTCGATGCCTCCTAGAAAATCCGACGCCGATATGTGCAGCCCACGACGCGAGCATCGGAAATCAAACGCCGACTCCGCCGGCAGCGGGTTCCAGTTGACCACGCTCCCCTCGGTACGGATCTCGCCGACGAGTGCGTCATCCTCATGGATGAGCCCCGGCTCGATACGCCCACTCACCTTGATCACCGACGAAATATCGGACCCGGCGATCTCCAGGTGCCGTATCGGTATCTCGGCGCGAAAACTGTCGGGTCCGGCGTCGAGAAAAAATTCCTCGATCTTCAACGGCACGCTGCCCATATAAAACTTGGTCTTCAGGAGCCGTATCGAAAAACGCCCTTTCGACGACAGCGCCCACTGCTTCATCCACGAGAGTATCGGCAGCGGTTCGCGGCTTAGCCTCGCCGACGGCCGCCACACGATCACGGGCTCTACGACCGTCACCTCCAACTTGGAACCGAACTGCTTCGAGATAAAATCGAGAAAATTGTAACGAAAACGGATCTCTTTGGCGCTGAAAAGCATTCGGTCCCCCTCGGGGAGCGCGGGATCCTCGATGCGCACGTCCTCGAAACGAATGCCGCCCGAAAGTTTGCCCCTCATGCGGCCGATGCGAAAATCAAGCTCCGTTTCCCGCAGCAGCATCTTTTGTAAAAAAGCGGCCGCCTCGCGTACCAACGCGTCTTTTTTCAGCTGCGCGAGGTAAACGCCGGCCGCTCCGATGGCGACAAAAAGAAGGCACCACGCAAGGCGCTTGTTTCCTTTAAACTCTGGACGGCGCAACTTCAGCGGGTGACGCCAGCCCCTTGATGAAAGGCGAGGCCGTCCTCACCCTCTTTCACGGAAACGTGTATGACGTCATTGGGCCGTATCTTGCGCGAGATCAGCTCTTCGGCGATCGGATCCTCGAGATACTTCTGCAGCGTGCGCTTCAGGGGCCGCGCGCCGAAGGCCTGATCGAACCCTTTATCGATGAGGAAATCTTTCGCCTTCTGGTCGAGCACGATCTCGATACCCTTCTCGGTGAGGCGCTTTTTCAGGCCCGCCACTTCGATCTCGATGATCAGCTCGAGCTGCTCCCTCGAGAGCTTCTTGAACACGACGATGTCATCCACGCGGTTGATGAACTCGGGCTTGAAAGTCTTTTTCACCTCTTCCATCAGACGCAATTTCATGTCCTTGTAATCCGTGCTGTCCGCCTGAGCCTTGAAGCCGATGCTGCCCTGCTTGCGCAGGTACTCGGCGCCGAGGTTCGACGTCATGATGAGCAGCACGTTGCGGAAATCCACCTTGCGGCCGAGTGAATCGGTGAGACGGCCTTCCTCCAGCACCTGCAACAGAAGGTTGAACACGTCCGGATGCGCCTTCTCGATCTCGTCGAAAAGCACGATGCAATACGGCCGGCGGCGCACGCGCTCGGTGAGCTGTCCACCTTCTTCATATCCGACATAACCCGGCGGGGCGCCGACCAGCCGCGACACGTTGAATTTTTCCATGTACTCCGACATGTCAAAGCTGATCAACGCGTTCTCGTCGTTGAAAAGGAATTCCGCGAGCGCGCGGGCCAGAAGCGTTTTGCCGACACCGGTGGGCCCGAGGAAAATGAAAGAACCGATGGGCCGGCGCGGGTCTTTCAGGCCTGCGCGCGAGCGGCGCACCGCATGCGAGATCGTCGAGATCGCCTCTTCCTGGCCGACGACGCGCTTCCTAAGCTCGTCCTCGATGCGCATAAGCCGCGCCGTCTCTTTTTCCTCGAGACGCGAAATAGGGATGCCCGTGGACTTGGAGATGATCTTCGCGATGTCGTCTTCGCCGATCTCGAGCTCGATCTTCGAGCGCGTCTCCATCCACTCTTTTTTCGTCTTGTCCATCAAACGGCGCGTTTCCCTCTCCTGGTCTCTCAGGGCCGCCGCCTTTTCGAAATCCTGCTCCTTGATCGTGTCCTCTTTCTCGTGCTTGATCACTTCGAGCCTTTTCTCCAGCTCTTTGACCTCGGGCGGTGTCGTGTAGGTGTTGAGCCGGGCATGCGCGCCGGCCTCGTCGATGACGTCGATGGCCTTGTCCGGCAGAAAGCGTCCGGCGATGTAGCGGTCGGAAAGTTTCGCCGCGGCCTCGAGCGCCGAGTCGAGGAACTTGACCTTGTGATGGGCCTCGTATTTGTCCCGCAGGCCACGCAGGATCTGAATGGTCTCCTCCACGGACGGCGGGTCCACGATGATGACCTGAAAGCGCCGTTCCAAGGCCGAATCTTTTTCGATGTATTTGCGGTATTCGTCCAGCGTCGTCGCGCCGATGCACTGGATCTCGCCGCGAGCAAGGGCTGGCTTCAGAATGTTGGAGGCATCGATGGCCCCTTCGGCGCCTCCGGCGCCCACGAGCGTGTGCAGCTCGTCGACGAACATGATCACGTTCTCCGAACGCCTGATCTCATCCATGACGGCCTTGATGCGTTCTTCGAACTGGCCGCGGTATTTGGTCCCGGCCACCATGAGTGCTAGGTCTAGCGTGATGATGCGCTTGTTGCGCAGGATCTCGGGGACATCCCCACTGAACACTTTCTGCGCCAGCCCTTCCACGATGGCGGACTTGCCGACACCGGCTTCTCCGAGAAGCACGGGGTTGTTCTTGCGCCGACGCGACAGCGTCTGCATGACACGGTCGATCTCATCGTCGCGTCCGATGACCGGATCCAGCTTTCCTTCTTTGGCGAGTTTTGTGAGATCGCGGCCGAAAGCGTCGAGAGCCGGCGTTTTTGTCTTGGAAGACGGTCCGCCCCCCGTCGGTGCGGCGCTTTGTCCCGATGGGTCGAACTGCGCGCCCGGCGTCGTCGAGCCGAGCAGCTTGATCACCTCTTCACGCACTTTTTCGAGATCCAGACCCATGTTCATGAACACCTGACTCGCCACGCCCTCTCCTTCGCGGATGAGGCCCAGAAGCAAATGCTCGGTGCCGATGTAGTTGTGGCCCAGCGTGCGCGCTTCTTCCATGGCGAGCTCCATTACCTTTTTCGCCTTCGGCGTGAACGGGAGATCCCCCGATACCACCGTGGTCGGCCCGACTTGCACGAGCTTTTCGACTTCCAAACGAATGTTGTTCAGGTTCATGCCGAGGCTTTGAAGCACGGCGGCGGCCACGCCCTCCCCCTCCCTCAAAAGCCCGAGCAGGATGTGTTCGGTGCCGATGTAGTCGTGGTTGAAGCGTTTGGCTTCCTGCTTGGCAAGTAGAATGACTTTTCTTGCGCGTTCGGTGAATTTATTGAACATGGTCTTTCTCCCCTGTAAATTTATTTTCCTTCAAGTCTCCGCCGGATCAAATTGGCCCGCTTCACGTCGCGCTGGGCCGAACTCAGCACGCGGCCTTCGATCTTTTGAAGATGCGCCGGCTGCGTGAGAATGAAAAGCTCGTTCACCGCGCGGCGGTCGATGTCGCTGATCAGCCCCATGTCCACGCCGAGGCGCACCATGGAAAGCAGCGTCATGGTCTCCCGCGTGTTGATGATGTGCGCGCTGCGGAGCGTCCCGTTCGAACGCCAGATCTTGTCCTGCAGCATTTCACGGTTCTGCTTCATCAGGGTCTTTCTCGAATTTTCCTCGTGGCCGACCACCTGGCGGATGATGCGCTCGAGGTTGTCGATGATGTCCTCTTCGGCCGCACCGAGCGTCACCTGGTTCGAGATCTGGAAAAAATTGCCCTCGGCGTCGGTGCCCTCGCCGTACAGTCCACGCGCCGTCATGCCGAGCTTGCTGATCGCCTGCAAGACACGGCTGATCTGCTTGGTCATCACCAGCGACGGCAGATGCAGCATCACCGAGGCCCTCAGGCCGGTGCCGGTGTTCGTCGGACAGGCCGTGAGATACCCCCAGTCCGTGCTGAAAGCGAACTTCACGCGCTTGTGCAGTGAATCATCCAGCCGGTTGGCGATGCGCCAGCATTCCTGCAGGTTGAATCCCGACTGCATCACCTGGATGCGTAGATGATCCTCTTCGTTGATCATGATGCTGATGGCTTCTTTGTCGCCGATCACTACGGCCTTGTATTCCGGATGCATGATGTGCTCGCGGCTGATCAGATGCCTTTCCAGGAGGAACTGCTTGTCGATGTCGTCCACCTCGGCCATGCGCACGAGGAGACCATTTTTCATCATTTCGGTGCCGCCGACGGCCTGCTCCAGCGATTCGAGCGATTCTTTTTCCTGCTTCTTGTTGGCCCAGTGTGAAAAAGGGATCTTTTCCAGGTTGCGTGCGATACGCACGCGCGAGCTCATCACGATGTCGGAGTTGGGCCCCGCGCCCGACAGCCACTCGCAGGTCTGCTTGAGCAGATGATCGATCCTGGAGGTCATGCCTTGTGCTCTTTCGGCTGTTCTTTCAGTTTTTTCTCCAAGAATTTTATTTTGTCCCTCAGCGCCGCCGCTTCCTCGAACTCCTCGCTCTTCACCGCTTTCAACAGTTCGTGCTTGGCCGTCTCCAGCTCGTCGTGCAGTTTGTTGGATATTTTCTGCTCTTTCACGGCCGTCGGGTTTGGGGATTTCCCCATGTGCAGGTTCGACCCGTGAATGCGCTTCAAAAGCGGCGCCAGGTTGGCCTTGAAAGTCGTGTAGCAATCGCTGCATCCGAGCCGTCCTACCTTTTTGAAATCCTCGTAAGTGAGACCACAATGCGCACACTTGTTCTTGGTCGGGACCGCCGTGCCCGGCGCGCCGCCCGCCGCCTGCGGTTGCGCCTCTACGTCCGACAGGGCCATCAAAAGGTCGGTGATGCCGAAATTCTGCTCGGCATCCGCGCCTTTTTGCTTGGCGCAGCCCTCACAGAGGTTCAGCTTTGAGATCTGTTCGTTGATGATCTCCGTCAGATGCACCGTGGCCTTGTTCTTGCCGCACTCGTCACACAACATCAGCGCGCGGCCTTCTTTGGCGCCTTCGCCGTTCTCGTCGCCTGCACGCGGCCGTTGACCGAAAAAGACCCGAGATTGTAACGGACACCTTCCTTCGGCGTCAGCTTCTGAAACTCCTTCATCAAAAACAGCGTGGTCTTGCCGGGCCGGCCGTCGCCGATGCCGCGGTTATCGATGCGCACCACCGGGACTATCTCCGCAGCCGTGCCCGTCAAAAAAACTTCGTCCGCCATGTACAGATCGTGGCGCGTGAACACGTCTTCGCGCGCCTCGAACCCGTTCTCGCGCGCCAGGCGCATGACGACTTCGCGCGTGATGCCTTTCAGGATCCCGACATACGGGGGCGGGGTCACCACTTTCTTGCCGGTCACGAAAAAAATGTTCTCCCCGGTGCATTCGGTGACGTAACCCTGCGCGTTGAGGAGCATCGCCTCGTCCATGCCGGCATTCGTCGCCTCGATCTTCGCGAGGATGTTGTTCAGGTAATTCAGCGTCTTGAGCTGCGGGTTCAGTGCCTCCGGATGGTTGCGCACCGTCGGCACCGTCACGAGTGCCAGGCCCTTTTCGTAATATTCTTTCGGATAAAGCGCGATCTTGTCGGCGATGATGAACACCGTCGCCTTTTTGCATTTGCGCGGGTCCAGGCCCAGGTCGCCGACACCCCGCGTGACGACAAGCCGGATGTACGCGTCCTTCAACCCGTTGGCCTTCAGCGTCTCGATCATGGCTTTTTCGATCGCTTCCTTGGACATCGGGATATCCAGCATCAGCGTGTGCGCCGACTCGAACAGGCGGTTCAGATGCTCGCGCAGCTTGAAGATCAGACCGTTGTAAGAACGGATGCCTTCGAATACACCATCGCCGTAAAGCAGTCCGTGATCGAAAACGCTGATCACCGCGTGCTCGCGGTCCACCAGTCTGCCGTCCAGATAGATCTTGAGACTCATGCCCAGTCGCCTTTCAGGATGCTCCATATCCGATCACTTATTTTAGCAATTCTCTCGTCGTGCGTCACTACCAGCACCGTCTTTTTTTCCTTCTGAAAAAAGTCCCTCAAGATGTCCGCGATCTCCGAGGCCATCTGCGGGTCGAGGTTCCCCGTGGGCTCGTCGCAAAAAAGGATCTGCGGGTCGTTCATCAGCGCCCGCGCGATGGCCACGCGCTGCTGCTCGCCGCCGGACAACTCGCTCGGAAAATGCCTGGAGCGGTCTTCGAGGCCCACCTTTTCGAGAAGCGAGAAAGCTCGCTCCCGCATGCGGGGCTCGGCCTCGGCGTCTTTACGCATCATCGCCGGCAGCATCACGTTTTCTAACGCTGAAAATTCGGACAGCAAGTGATAGAACTGAAAAATGAAGCCGATGGAGCGGTTGCGGAAAAGGGCTTTTTGATTTTCGTCTAGACCGCTTAAATCCACTCCCTCAAGCCTCACAGCTCCCTGTGTCGGCCTGTCCAAACCTGAAAGAATGTTGAGAAGGGTGGTTTTGCCAGAGCCCGACGGACCCAGGATGGCGACTCCCTCCCCCTTTTTGACCGAAAAACTAACGTTTTTCAGAATGTCTAGCCGCCTGTCTCCATCCCAGTATACCTTGCTCACGCCAATGGCTTCAATACTTGTTTCACTCATAGCGGAGAGCCTTTACGGGATCCAGCCGCCCCGCGCGCGTGGCCGGGTATAAAGCCGACAAAAAACTCAGAAAAATGGCCACGATCAGCACTATCGCCGTATCCTTGGCGTTCACCTGCACCGGCAGACGGTCGATGTAGTAAATTTCTTTAGGAAGCTCGACGAAAGAATGCTGGCTGAGCAGCGCGCACAGCCCGGTCCCGATCAGAAAACCCGCGCCGGAGCCCACGAGACCGAGGATGAGGCCGTCGAGCGCAAATATCTTCACCAGCGAATACGGTGCCGCCCCCAGCGCTTTCAATACGCCGATGTCCTTGGTCTTGTCCATCACGAGGATGGTGAGACTGCCCGCGATGTTGAGGCACGCCACGAAAATGATCAGCGTCAGGATCAGGAACATCACGATCTTCTCCAGTTTCAGCGCCGAAAAAAGCGTGCGGTTCATGTCCATCCAGGTGCGGATGAAGAACGCCGACGGCAGCATGTTTCGCATGGATCTTTTCGCCTGATCGGCAAGCTCGGCTTTTTTCAGGTACACCGAGACGCCGCTGACACCATTGTCGAGGCCGAAAAGCGCCTGCGCATTCTTCAAATTCAGAAAAACGAGGTTCGCGTCGTATTCGTACATCCCCGAAGAAAATATCCCCTCAACGGTGAGACGCATCGGTTTCTCGGTGTTCTGCGTGGCGATGAGAAGGTTGGAGCCGCGGCTGATATGGGCGCGCTTGGCAAGTTCGGAGCCGACGACGACGCCGCTCGGCGAATCGCTGAGCGTGCCCTCGGTCAGATACTGGAAAAATTTGGACACTTTCTTTTCCCGGCGCGGGTCTATGCCGCGCACGAGAACGCCACTGCCCCACTCACCGACCTGCACCAACGCCTGGCCCTCCACGTACGGGGAAGTTCCCGCCACGCCTTTCACGGCGCGAACGCGCTGCATGACGGCCTCGGAGTCAGTGAAGGCGCCGTCCTTTTCGACGATGAGATGCGAACGGAGGCCGATCACCCTTTCTTTCAGGTCTTCGTCAAACCCGTTCATCACGGCGAGCACCACGATGAGCGCGGCGACGCCGACGCAAATGCCCAGCGCCGAGATCGTGCTCACCACTCCGACGAACGGATGGCGCCTCTTGGACCAGAGATAGCGTTTGGCAATGAACCAGTGAAAGTTCATGAGACCAATGGAGCACCAGAACCTACTGGTGACTGGTGCTCTGGTACCTGGTGCGCCTCATTGGTTAACGAGAATGGGTTTTCGGTTTCCATCGTTTAACTCTCTTTTTTCATTTGGGGAAATAAGATCACCTCGCGGATGGAGGGCTGATTGGTGAGCAGCATCACGAGACGGTCGATGCCGATGCCGAGGCCGCCGGCCGGAGGCATGCCGTGCTCGAGTGCCGTCAGAAAATCTTCGTCCAGCTCTCCCGCGCCTTTTCCTTTTTCCCTCATCTCCTCTTCGAGGCGTTCACGCTGCTCGATGGGATCGTTCTGCTCGGAATAGCCGTTGGCGATCTCGATGCCGCCAAAATAAAGTTCGAAACGCTCGCTGAGCTCGGGGTGCTTCTTGTTGCGGCGCGCCAGCGGCGAAAGTTCTGAAAAATAATCCGTGACGAACATGGGCTTCAGCGTCTGGTGAGCGTCCGTTTTGCCGGGCTCGAGCAGGTCCGCGATGATGTTGATGAGCTGAGTCCTCGACAGGTCCTTTTTTTCTATCTTCACGCCCTTTTTGCGCAGCTTGTCCGGCCACGAGGCGATATCGTCATCGGGCAGGATGCCGAAAGAATCTTTCATGAGCGCCGCGAAAGACACGCGTTCCCATTTGGAGAGGTCGAGCACGCGGCCGCCCTGCTCAAGCGTCAGCGTGCCAAACACGCTTTGCGCGGCATGCTTCACGATGTCCTCGGTGAGCTGCATGACGTCCTCGCAGTCCTGATACGCCGTGTACACCTCGAGCATGGTGAATTCGGGATTGTGCCGCGTGGAGATGCCCTCGTTGCGGAAACTCTTGTTGATCTCATACACCTTGTCGAAACCGCCGACCAAAAGCTTTTTCAGGTAAAGTTCCGGCGCGATGCGTAGAAAAAGGTCCAGGTCCAGCGCCTCGTGATGCGTTTTGAACGGTTTCCCCGCCGCCCCGCCGGGGATGGGATGCATCATGGGCGTCTCGACTTCGAGATAGCCTTTGTCATCGAGCACGCGGCGTATCTCACGGATGATCATCGAACGCTTGCGGAAAATGTCCTTTGTCTCGTCGTTGGAAATGAGGTCGAGGTATCTCTGGCGGTAGCGCGCCTCGACGTCTTTCAGGCCATGCCATTTTTCCGGCAAAGGCCTCAGGCTTTTTGCAAGCAGTGAAAGTTTTTCGACGCGGATGGAGATCTCGCCGGTCTTGGTCTTGAAAAGCTCGCCCTCGACGCCGATGATGTCACCGATGTCGAGGCGCTCAAAAAGCAAGAATTGCGCGTCGCCGAGATTCTCGTGCTTGATATAAAGCTGGATGCGGCCGCTTTCATCTTTCAGGTCGCAGAACACGGACTTGCCCATGACACGCATGGCCGAGAGGCGGCCGGCTGAGGCCACGCGACTGCCTTCCACAAGCTTGGGAAGCTCAGAAATAGGCCCCTGCTTCGGGAATTTTCCCCCGAAAGGGTCTATATTCATGGCCTTTATCTGCTCTAACTTTTTAAAGCGTTCTTTAACAAGCTCGTTTTCTTCTTTCAAGCCCGTTCCTTTCGCAACTTCTTTGCTTACTTAAATTTATGGAAATTATTATAGCGACTAGGGCTTGAGCTGTCAAACCGCTGTGGGGCTGGCGGGTGGCGAGCGTTGTGGGGCGAGCGGGCCAAAAAGATTTTTTGAACGGAAATGACCCCCTCCGTCGTCCTGTTAGGTAAGGAGGGGTGTCATGACAAAACACGGGAATATCATGCTTTCGCACGAGCAAGTCGAGCGGAGGATCTATTTTATTAGGAGTAAAAAGGTCATGTTGGACCGTGAGCTTGCGGAACTCTATGGCGTCCTAACTAAAAATCTAAATAAAGCTGTTCAGCGAAACATAAGCCGATTTCCAGAAGACTTTATGTTTCGTTTAACGGCTGATGAGGCTGAATCTTTGAGGTTCCAATTTGGAACCTCAAACAAAGGCCGTGGAGGGCGGCGTTACCTACCTTACGCTTTCACCCAGGAAGGAGTAGCCATGCTTTCCGGGATACTCAACAGTCCCCGGGCAGTGCAGGCCAATATCCTGATCATGCGGGCTTTCATCAAACTCCGCGAAATGGTCGCTACCAATGAGCTTGTCCGTCAGAAGATCGAGGAACTGGAGAGGAAATACGAAAAACACGATAAGCAATTCAAAGTCGTTTTTGAGGCTCTCAAGGAATTGCTCGAATCACCAAAATCGACGCCGAAAAAACCGGTCGGTTTTCATGTCAAATACTAACAACCTGTCCCTTTGGTAAGCGGTACCGTTCTACACTGGACTGGGATTTTATCTATTTCAATAAAACTGTCTCCTTCAATCCTGATACCGTCAGAGTTAAACAATGCACTTTTAACTGAGTATTCCATCAAGTGTTTTTTGAGAAAATCAATCAGAGACAAAGCGTCGCTAATCATAACTTAATTTTTCCGAGGCTATTTGCTTACATGACATATATCGGACAACATCCTAAAGAAAGAGGTTAACTCTAATCCAAAAACGAGTCAATCAATGGAGAGCCGGCGTGTGGCGAGCGTCGATCATAGAACGTAGAACGTAGAACGGTACCGCTTACCAAAGGGACACGTTACACTCTGGTAGCTGTCCCCTCCGTACCCGGTACCATTCTACGGTACCATTCTATGGGCGGAGGACGGTCAATTCATGTTACAAATTGTAATACCTTTTGAGCTCTCTCTAATTTAACTCTCTCGACCTTCAAAGCGACCCCCAAAACGGTCAATACTCGGATCAGCGTATCGAGTGTAATATTGTTAGAGCCGCTTTCTATTTTGCTGATGAGCTGCTGCTTAACACCCAGTTTTTCAGCCAATTTTTTCTGGCTGAGACCGAGATCTTCCCTTTGAGAGATCAGTAAATTCGCCATTTCGAGTTTACCGGTCAGAATTTGGGCTTCGAGTGCATTTTTAGGGCTTGCCTTAGCAAATTTCTTATAGGTCTCTTTGAGATCCGAACCCAAGTGTTTATTCATCGATACTTCTCCCCTCAAATATCCGTTTTCTCTTCAAAGCGGTGGCGATCTCTTCTTTAAAGAACCTGACCGAATACATACCGCTCCTAAAGTATACAACCTATAAGTTGTTTTTTCAAGACCTCTCACTTTACGGTTTCTGCTATACAAGACGACGGACCAGGCATTTTCCGTGCAGATTATTTTAAAATAAGGCGGAAATTAGGGGCGCATACCGGACGCAGTCGGTGGGGAGGCATTAGACTAAGCTAGCGAACGGGTGACGGCGAACGGGACCTCCGGCTGTTTATTAGTGCGCGACTGCCTGGCGGGAGACATAGCTGTCCAGCACCTCGCGCATCATGCGTTGATACTTCGTGTGATATTTGCGGGCGTTCGTTTTGAAGTATTCCACGCTGGACTTGCTGACAATGATGGTGATGCGCACACCTTGCAAGGGTTTTGCGAGCTCGCTTGGCGGCGGCAGGTCATCGACGACCCTTGTCAATTTGCCGACAGGCATATTTGGGTCATGAACTTTTTTATTCATTGTAGTAGGCCCTCCCCTGTCTCCAATAACCGGCGCCGATGATACGGATCTTATGCTCTCTCACCATAAATCGGACCGTCATGATCTGGTTGTCCACTTTTCCGATGCAAAACTTTCTCGTCTCATAGCGGCTGTGTTTTGAATCTCTAAATACCTTTCTATCCGGATCGAGAAACGCCCTGCATGCGGACTTAAAATCAACATCATGCTTGAGGATATTCTCGGCTTCTTTTCTATCGTCCCAGACGAAACCCCCATATTCTACGTCCATGTGGGCCTCGCCCGATACATATAAGTATACATATAATTATACATATTTCAATAGCCTTGTGACGCCTTCCTGCATGGCTTGCCTCCCACCTAACAGGACGACACAGGGTGCCATTTCCGTGCAAAAAATCTTTTTGGAGGCGGATAGCGAACAGGCCCTACCGGCCCCAATCAAGGCTGGGTTAAAACTGGGTATATCGTTCCCGAGCGGACTTTTCTTTGTAGGAGAGGACGAGGAGGGCTGCGACGAGGAGCATGAAAATATCCCCGAAGCGGGTGTAAAAAGTGCGGACGCGGCGCAGGACGAGATCCTGGGTTTTGTAGCCGGCCACCATGATCTCCTCCCCTTTTTCGCTGACGCTGGAGAGTATGCGGCCTTCGGCGGAGATGAAGCAGGATAGGCCCGTGTTTGTCGAGCGAACCACGGGCACGCGATTTTCCACGGCGCGGAACACCGACGCCTGCGCGTGCTGATAAGGTGCGGAGGTCTTGCCGAACCAGGCGTCATTGGTGATATTGACGAGGAAATCCGCGCCGTTCAGACAGAGAGCGCGCACGAGTCCGGGGAAAATGTCCTCATAGCAGATGAGCACGCCAAAACGCGCGGCCGACACTCTGCCCGGCGACTCGCCCCTCAATTTGAAAACGGTTTTGTCCTCTCCCGCGTTGAAATGCCCGATGGGGAAAAAATGGCGGAGAAACCCCAGAAGGGGTTCGAACGGGATGTATTCGCCGAAAGGCACCAGATGCACCTTGCTGTACCTTTTTTCCTCCTCGCCGTTCTTGTTGTAGAGAATGGCGCTGTTGAAAAATTTGAGACCGCCTGTTTCGAGGTCTCCCATAGACGGCGCGCCCACGAGCACCGCCGTGCGCCCCTGCCGCACCATGTTGCGCAATTTTGCCGCCAGGATGGGTTCGTCCTCGAGATATCCCGGAAAAGAGGTCTCTGGCCACACGATGAGGTCCGGCCGCTCGCCCGCGGCCATCAGCGTGAGCCGTTTGTATTTTTCGAAGATGATCTCTTTGATCTTGGCGTTCCACTTCTGTTCCTGCGGGATGTTGCCCTGCACCACGGACACGCGCAGAACGGCTTTGGGCATGGCGGGGCGGGAAAGCGCGTCCCGCGAGGATAGCGACCAGGCGCCATAGCCGAGCACCGAGGCCGAGAGCCCAAAAAGGAACAGCGCCGTGCCGCGCAGCACTTTGAGCCGTGTTGCGGGCTCCATCGCGCCGGCCCTGGGACCGAGCGCCGTCCGTATCAATTCGAACAGCGCCACATTCACGGCCATCACAAAAAAAGAAACACCGTAAGGTCCCACGATATCGGCTATTTGGATGATAACGAGATTCTTCCACTGGCTGTAGCCTAGAAGCGCCCACGGGAAACCGCTGATCATCCAGCCGCGAACGAACTCGAGCGCCGTCCAGATAGCGGCCGTGTACAGCGCCGCGCGCGCGCCACCGGTCTCGGTTTTGAGGAAAGACACCGCGTAAAATCCGAAAAACGCGAAGAACAACGCCAGGTACGCCGACAGCAGCACGAAGCCGATGACATTCACGTTCGTGAGCCAGAAACCGAGAAGGGCGAAAAAAAGGAAGCCCAGCAGGAAAGAATATTTGAAGGCACCGCCAGGCGTTTGGTGACGGAGGCAGAAAAAATAAGGGATGAACCCGACGAACGCCAGGACGCCCAGGGATTGAAAATGGTAAGGCAGCACGAGAAGCGCCGCCGAAAAAAGGATAAGGGAGATATCCCTCAGGCGGCGTATCACCGCCCTATTGCCCGTGACATTTCTTGTATTTTTTCCCGCTGCCGCAGGGGCAGGGATCGTTGCGGCCCACTTTTTCGCCGTGGGTCTGGGCGGGCTGGACGGACTGAAGACCGTTGAAGACCTGAGGACGCGCCTGCTCTTCAGGAACCGGAGCTAATGCGGAACGGCGTGCGGCGTTTGTCGCATCCGGGTGCAAAAATTGCAACGGGACGGACTTTTTTTTCACGGGGGTCTGGAGCATCTTTTCCGGGCTCACGGGCTGCACGTGGAAAATGAAACCAAGCGAGTCTTCTTTGATGGCCTGGATCATGTCCTGGAAAGCCTCGAACACCTCGCGCTTGTATTCCACGAGCGGGTCTTTCTGTCCGTAGGCCCGCAGGCCTATGCCCTCGCGCAGGGTGTCGGTGTTGCGCAGATGCTCTTTCCATTTGGCGTCCACGACATCGAGAAGGATGGAACGCTCCAGGTGGCGCATGAACTCCGCGCTAATCTCTTTTTCTTTTTCCTCATAGGCGGCCTTGGCGCGCCCGATGATCTCATCCGCCAGCGAGTCGCCTACGGCATTTTCCAAACCGTCTAGCGAGAGAGGAAAAATTTTACGGACCAGGTCATTCAAACTCTTGAACGCGTTCTCTTTCTCCGGAGAGTAGCCCTCGAGCATGCCGTCCACCACTTCTTCGATCATGCCGAGAAAATGTTCACGCAGGTCTTCGCCTTCCAGCACTTTTTTTCTTTCGGCGTATATCACCTCGCGCTGCTTGTTCATCACGTTGTCGTATTCCAGGAGCTGCTTGCGGATCTCGAAGTTACGGCCCTCCACGCGACGCTGGGCGTTCTCGATGGCGCGGCTGATCAGCGGGTGCTCGATCTCCTGGCCTTCCTCCATGCCCATGCGCTGCATCATGCCCGCTATTCTCTCGGAACCGAAGATGCGCAATAGATCATCCTCCATCGCGAGATAAAAACGCGAGGACCCCGGGTCGCCCTGACGGCCTGAGCGGCCGCGAAGCTGATTGTCGATACGCCTGGCTTCATGCCTTTCGGTGCCGAGCACGTGCAGGCCGCCGAGGTCTTTGACGCCTTCGCCGAGCACGATGTCGGTGCCGCGGCCGGCCATGTTGGTCGCGATGGTGACGGCGCTGCGCTGTCCGGCCTGGCGGATGATCTCGGCTTCCATTTCATGGTATTTCGCGTTCAGCACGTTATGCAGCACATGCGCGCGGCGTAAGAGCGAGCTGAGCTGTTCGGATTTCTCGATGGACACGGTGCCCACGAGCACCGGTTGGCCTTTTTTGTGGCATTCGGCGATCTCGTCCACCGCGGCGTTGAACTTCTCTCTTTCGGTCCTGTAGATCCTGTCGGCGAAGTTGGTCCTGGCCATGGGCCGGTTCGTCGGGACTACCACCGCGTTCAGCTTGTAGATCTCGTGGAACTCCTGCGCCTCGGTCTGCGCCGTGCCGGTCATGCCCGCGAGTTTTTCGTAGATCCTGAAGTAGTTCTGAAAAGTGATGGTAGCGAGCGTCTGGTTCTCCTCTTCCACCTTGACGCCTTCTTTCGCCTCCAAAGCCTGATGCAGGCCGTCGGAATAGCGGCGGCCGGGCATCATGCGGCCCGTGAATTCGTCGACGATGATGACCTCGCCGTCCTTCACCACGTAGTCGACGTCAAGCTTGAAAAGCGTGTGCGCCCTGAGCGCCTGATTCACGTGATGCACGAGCTCCACGTTGTTCGGGTCATAGAGATTTTCCACGCCGAGCGCCTGCTCGGCCTTTTTATTGCCTTTGTCCGTCAGATGCACCGTGCGCGTCTTTTCGTCGATCTGATAGTCCTCGACTTTCACCATCCCGGGAATGATCTTGTCGATCTGGTGGTACTTGTCCGTGGATTCCTCGCTCGGACCCGAGATGATCAGCGGTGTACGGGCCTCATCGATGAGGATGCTGTCGACTTCGTCGACGATGGCGTAATGGAGGTTACGCTGCACGCGGTGCTCGATGCGGCGCACCATGTTGTCGCGCAGATAATCGAAGCCGAATTCATTGTTCGTACCATAGGTCACGTCGCTCCGGTAGGCTTTCTGCCTGTCTTCAGGGCTGGAGTTGTGTTGGATGACGCCGACACTGAGGCCGAGGAACTCGTACACCGGCCCCATCCACTCGCGGTCTCTCTTGGCTAGATAATCGTTCACGGTGATGACGTGCACGCCTTTGCCCGTGAGCGCGTTGAGGTACACGGGGAGCGTGGCAACCAGCGTTTTTCCTTCACCGGTGGCCATTTCCGCGATCCTGCCTTCGTGCAGGACGACGCCGCCGATGAGCTGCACGTCGAAGTGGCGCATGTTGAGCACGCGCTTGGCCGTCTCGCGCACCACGGCGAAGGCCTCGGGCAGAAGGGTGTTGAGCGGCTCCCCTTTTGCCAGCCGCTCGCGGAACACCGGCGTCTTGGCCTTCAGCTGTTCATCCGAGAGCGCCGAGATGGCCGGCTCAAGGGCGCTGATCTTCTGCGCCAGAGGCCGCGCGCGTTTCAGCAGGCGCTCGTTCTGCGTCCCGAAAGTTTTTTTGAGGATCCAGCCGATCATGTGAATACCATTTGGCAGTGAACAGCTAGCAGTGAACAGTAATTGTGTCGCCTTCGGCGACCTTTATTATTATAGGTCACGCAGTGACTCCATAACTGTTCGCTGCTCACTGTTCGCTGTTCGCTATTTATTTCGCGCCTTGTTGTCTCAAATACGCTTCCAAAAATTCCTTAAGGTCCCCGTTCAGGACACCGGTAGCATCGCCGGTCTCACAGTCCGTGCGATGGTCTTTGACCATGTTGTAAGGATGCAACACGTAGGAACGGATCTGGCTGCCCCAGGCGATCTCCTGCTTTTCGCCGTAACTCTTCTGCTGCGCTTCCTGGCGCTTTCCCATTTCTCTCTCGTAGAGACGGCTTTTCAGCACCTTGAGCGCCGTGGCCTTGTTTTTCAGCTGTGAACGCTCGTTCTGGCACTGCACGACGAGACCCGTCGGCAGATGCGTGATGCGCACGGCCGAGTCGGTGGTGTTCACGCCCTGGCCGCCTTTGCCGCCGGAGCGGAACACGTCGACGCGCAGGTCCGACTCTTTCACGTCGATCTTGATGTCGTCTTCGACTTCCGGGATCACTTCGACGGACGCGAAAGAGGTGTGGCGCCTTTTATTCGAATCGAACGGCGAGATGCGCACGAGGCGATGCACGACATTCTCCGATCTCAGGTAGCCGTAAGCAAAATCACCTTCCACGAGGACCGTCACGTTCTTGATGCCCGCTTCTTCTCCGGGCAGAATGTCGATGCCCCGCACCTTGTACCCCTGGTCCTCGGACCAGCGCGTGTACATGCGGAGCAGCATGGACACCCAGTCGCAGGACTCGGTGCCGCCGGCGCCGGCGTTGATGCTCAGGATCGCGTGGTTCCTGTCGGTCGGACCGCTGAGCAGCTTCTGAAATTCCAACAGCTCGACTTTTTTCCCGAACTTTTCGACGTCTTCGGCGAGTTGCTTCATGGAATCGGCCTCCGAGTCTTCCACGATATCCAGAAGCTCCAGGAGCTCCCCCGCCTGCGCCTGCAGCTCAAGGTAAGGAGCCACCTGGCTTTTCAATGCTTTCAATTCTTGAATAACAGGATTTTTTCTGTCCGGATTGGACCAGAACTCGGGATCGGAGATGTCTTTCTCTAGCGCCTGTATCCTCGCCTGCAGCCGGCTGACGTCAAAGAAACCTCCCCAAGGCATTCAGCTTTTCGGCCTGAACCTTCAATTTGTCCTGCAGGTCTTTTTTCATAAGATTTCCCTTTTAAAAAAAATATTCTAGCATCCAACGCCGTGGATGGGAACAGAAAGTTAAAACTCATGGCAAACTCAGGGCTAGCGAGGTCTGGCTCGCATCGTGGGGCGAACGGGTCCCTGCCTGCCGGCAGGCAGGCTGCAGAGCGTCGGGGCCTGGCTCGCATTGTTCTCGATCGACCGTCTGATTTTCCCC
>CAZTBX010000098.1:0-2447 GCA_964612035.1 uncultured Planctomycetia bacterium | reverse complement strand
TTGTCCTCACCCGCCGGACCGTCATCCGGATAGTCAGCAGCGATGGTCTTGGCAAAGACCATGAGCGAATCTCTCAAAGGACCAGGAATGGGGTAAGGAAGGATCCCGGCTAAAATATCCGTGGGATGCATCTGTCTTTCGACTTCGAATATCGTCGGGACCGTTTCCACTGGGAATGTCTTTAATTCGGAACTACCGGGGACCCAAATGGAATTGATCTCCGGGAAAGAAGGCGTGTGACCGGTTTCCGGAAGCTGGTTATGCCACAAGATGGCTTTAGCCGTCACTTCATGGGAACGCAGGTCCTTCAAGAAGCCTGTCCATCCGCGTTTTTCGATATTCAGGAACAGAGGGGTCGTTTCATCCCGTTTGAAATTCATGGCGTGGAACGGGTCGTTCAGGATAGGGTCGTTGGAGATCGTCTCAATAAGCGTAAAATGGCTGTCATTCTTAAGGTAAAGCTTCAAGGTCACGCCGGCTATGAGCCTGAGGGCCTCGTGTCCGACACCGTAACGGTCTTCAGGTTTTGGTTTCTTGCTCGTGTCAATGGCTGCCAAAAAGAAAGCGGGCTCCTCGGTGAGCGTCATTGCTTTCACCACCATCTCAAGCTGGTTTTCCGTGAAATAATCACCAGCTCTTTGAAGCTCCAGGCCTTTTTCCTCCGGCCAATCGATGTATAAAGGCAGTTCCGCTATTTGGGCGGCCAATGCCTGAACTTGCTTTTCGCTTCTGACATGCGGAGAACGCAGGAGCTTCTCTATTTCCTCTTCCGTTCTGACCCGCAGACTGTTGGCCAGCATGCCTTGCTGGGAGGTATTTTCTATGAGACGCCGCACCAAATACTTCAGGCCCTGACCGATAGGGCCGGAAGGAACATAGGCGCGCACGCGGTAGCGATGAGAGGGGTTTCCGCCAAACTGGGGCAGAGCCCGCTTGTAGGTGTCCCCCATTCCGTAAAGCCCCTGAAATTCGAACGCGTCTTTTCCGATCCCAAGCGATTCCTGAACGGCGATAACACGCGCCATGCTGCGAACATTGTGCGTGGCAAAGGCAAGCTTGATCTCCTTATAGTGAGGCATGAGAAGCCCCACCAGCCGTTCATAGGCCGCATCCGTGAGCTGCTTTGAGACTTCGGGATCCTCGTCGTACCAGACAGGGATGGTCTCGCCTTTTGCCCTCGCGTCACGCACCTCCGCGTCCCAATAGGCGCCTTTCACGAGGCGTATGCTTAGAAGACCCCATCCTTTGAGGCGTCTCTCTTCGGCAAGCTGGATCAGATCTTGAGCGACTTTTTCAGAGTCCACAAGATACGCCTGCAGCACGATGCCTATACGGCCGCTTTCCTCACGGAATTCCGGCTCGTCGATAAGTTCCTTGTATATTTCAAGCGTCAAGTCGCGGTATTTGAACTCTTCCATGTCGATGCGCATAAAGCCAGTGGCGGCTATCGTCGCTCTCAAGATCTCGCGTACGCGTCCTTTGACGATATCTTTCGTCCCGGAGTCCAGGTGATCCGTGAGCGCCGTCAGTTTGAGCGAAATATTCCTACGATAGGTCTCATCTTTACCAGGGACCGGTGTTACGAGCCGCACAAGGGCCTTTGTGTTTCCAATGGCTTCCTTATTGGTTTTGGCCGCTTCGGCGACACGGTCCAGCGTGTAGTCGATCCCTTGATCCGTGAGCTCGCGAAGTGCCTTGTTTCTCTTTTTTTCGTCCCCGGGGACTATGAATCGTCTGCCTATCCACGGGATGCCGATGAAAAACGAGACTGCGGCCACGGCCGGTATCAAAGCTATGACCGGATACCCCGTAGCAGCCGTCAAAACGGCTGAGGCCGCAAGCGTCCACTGTACCCATTGATAGTGCGCGATGCTCCAGCGCATCAAAGAACCAAGACCGAAAGGAAGACGCAGGCTCAGCTGCACTATCTCGTCTTTCCAGTAGTTGGCACCCTTTTCATCCTCACGCATGCCAAGAAGCTCGCGGCCGATCTCCTGTGTACGCAGCTCGGTGCGATCTTCCGGAACCGCTAGTACACTGTGGGCGATTCTCTTGGCGTGTCTCTCAATGCCTGAGGGTTTTTGAGCAAAAGTAGTTGTCCACCAAATGCGGTAAGTGCCGTCCAGGGCCTCGTCAAACATAGCGTTATAGGCACGGCCTAGGATCTCGTCTTTCAAGGCGGCGTCCAGATGCTGAAATTCAGGAAATGCCATGGAGGCGTACCCAGGCACGCCGAGAATGAACTGTCTAAAATCATTACGTGTAAGAACTGTTTTATGGAATTGGATATTTTCTTTGTCGACGTCGAAACCGGCTTCCTTCAGGCCCGCCACCACCTCATTCACATTGGGCTGTGAGAGAAATCCGGCCCGCTTCTTTCTCATGCCATCGTCATTGTGCAGTCGCTTGATCTCGTCACGGATGGAGGCGTATTTTTCATCTTGATC
>CAZTBX010000097.1:0-14294 GCA_964612035.1 uncultured Planctomycetia bacterium | reverse complement strand
TCCGTCCGGGGCGGCGTCGGAGACCCCGAAGAGATAACCCACATTGTATTTCACTGGGCCGACCTGTCCATAGATCACCGGACCGATCAGGTGCTTCTGGTCATCAAAAGAACCCGTGTTGTCGAGCTCACCAAGATCACTGTGGACCTCGACGCCTGGTTCGAACCATGGCTTTATACGGGTGCGCGTGCTCCATGCGAGTCCGCCTTCCAACTCCTCTTCGACGCCACTGCCGACTTCCGATTCAAGCTCGAGGTTCAACACATGCGTCCATTCACTGACGGATTTTGCCAAAAGAAGCTTTCCCTCGGCCTTGTCGTTCACGCCGTCTTCCACGCCCCATTCATAGGCGAGATAAAGTCCCGCGTCCACCCAGTACTGGCCCTGTTGCGTGAGCTGAAAACGGTTTGCCCATTCAATGGCTTCGTATTTCCAGTCATCTTTGGGGGCCTTTTCAAGGATAGCAAAATACAGCTCAGTGAACCACCATTCGTTCACGCCGTAACCGACAGCGTACTTTTGCTTTTGCGCACCGTCTTTCGAGTCGCGATCGTCAAAATCGTAGCTTCCGCGCGCCTCGAGCTCCAGCTCGCCTTTTTCGACGTAAGGCTCGTACACCTTTTTCGTCGCGAACGCGGGCCGGCAGTCGAACAAAAGACCGGAAAATAGAACGGCAACGAGTACCACCGCCGCCTTGGCGCTCTTCACATTCGAAAACTTCGACAAGATCACGGTGAGACCTCCTAGGGTTGATACATAACCGATGAGTTGAATGCCGGATGGTTTGGCTGAATAGCCAAACAACGCGTGAAGCACTCTGCCGACAAAACCATGTTCCGGCAAAATAGAAGAGGTGTCCCACATCGACGGAACGACCTCCGGCACAAGACCTGCCGCCGAAAAGAACGCCATCGCCTGCGAGACCATGCCGGCCGCCAAAAATACCAGGAGCCAGCTTGTCACCGAAAAAAGCGCCTTAGGTGAAATTTTGATGAGACCGTAGTAGAGCGCCGCACCGGCCATCAAGCCGGCCACAAAACCGATCGCCCAGCCAAAGATCATGCGCGGCATGGGCACGCCCGATGCCAACACACCGTTTGAGAAAAGCACTATCTCCGAGCCCTCGCGTAGCACCGAAAGCGCCGTAATGGTCACTAGCGTGTAAAGCGGCTTTTCGCCTTTCAGCACCGCCTGCCCGACGCCGTGGAAATGCTGCGTCAGCTGCCGCCCGTACCGCTTCATCCATACCACCGTCCAGCCGATGAGCGCGGCTGCGAGTAAAAGAACGATCCCGTTGAAGATCTCCTGTCCCAGCCCTTGATAGGCCTCGGTGATAGCGCCCGCAAAATACGCAACAACAAACGAACCGAGCGTCCCGGCCGCAAGACCCGACAGAATGAGACGGCGACTGAGCAAAAGCCCTCGCGTGGCGGCCAAAAGCACGCCGACGATCAATGAAATTTCAAGGATTTCTCTAAAGATGATGATGGAAATGGAGATCATACAACACTCTCTTCGGCGACGATCACGCCCTGGGCCGTTTTCGGATTGAATTCGCCGAAATACTTGTAACGACCCGGTTTCAGAGGCCCGACAAATATCGTCGCCTTTTTATTTCCACCGATCACTTTTTCCCGGTTCAGGTCGTAACTTTCAAATTCCTCGGGGGTCGCGTCCTGGTTGTCCACGACGATCTTTATTTTCTGGTTGGCGGGGATGCTCAGTTCCTGCGGCTCAAACTTGTGGTCTTTGATCGCAATGCGATACGGATCTTCCGCCGACATTGCCACGCTCGTGAAGATAAAAAATACGAAACCCACTAATCCGATGATCCGGTTGCATTTCATCACTTTCATTCCTTTGATTTATTTGAGACTGAGTCTCAAGACCTGTTCAAAAAAAAGAGCCTTGCTCAAATGAGGCTCAGTTGCAGTTGAGACTCTATCTCAACAGCGAAGGTCCTGTCAACAACTATTTCTTAGGAGCGAGCGAGCCAGCCGGAGAGGATCTCAAGAAGACCGCGCCGCATCAGCATGACGCCGATGGCAGCCAGGAGAAGGTTGGAGATCTTGGACACCGTGTGCGAACCCGTCTCCCCCAGGACACGCAAGAGAAGGTCCGAACCTCTCAAGACGACGCCGCAAATAAGGATGTTCGCGACGATGGAAAAAAGTGTGGGATACACGCCGAAAGAATCTACGAGGATCAGCGAAGTCGTGAGCACCGCAGGCCCGACGATCAGCGGTACGGCCAGCGGCACCACGCCCGCCTTTGCGCGCGGCACATGCGGGTCGTCGCCGAACAAAAGGTCGCGGAGGGAGAGGATAAAAAGAATGGCTCCGCCGGCCACGAGAAAATCGCTCACCGTGATGCCTAGCCAACGGAACACGAGCTTGCCCACGACAACGAAGGCGATGGACACGAAAAGGGCCGTGAAAGTCGAATCACGGAGAAGCTTCGCTTTTTCGCCGGAGGTCATGCCCTGCGTGAGTCCTATGAATACGGGGATCATGCCGAGAGCATCGACAGCTACGAAAATGGGCACGAATGCCAAAAAATATTCCATATTAGACCCCCAGCGGACGGCGCACTTCGCGCACCGTTTTGGCGAGAAACACCATCACGGCCGTCCTTGCAAAACACGATAGCAGAAATAAAGAGAGAAAGGAATATCCAAAAAGCGGCGGCAACCGGTGGATCGCGAGTCCGCCGAAAACGGCGCCGAGAAAAACAAAGACGCTGTTCATCACGTTGAAATAGGAAATGCAGCGGATGCGTTTCTCTGGCCTCACCGAATCGATGATGAAATTGAGCATGACGAGCGTGAAACCGCCCCACACCGAGCCCGCGAAACACTGCACGATAAAAAGGTATAGCGGATCGCGCGACAGCATCCAAAAAAGCGGAATCACGGCGATGCCCCATCCGGCGACTTTCATGGCCTTGGCGTTGCCCACACGGTCGGCGTAGCGGCCCCAGAGTGGCTGGCTCATGAAATTGGCGAACGCGGCGCCTGTGATCAGCGCCATGTACATGGCGTAGCTGAAGCCCAGGTCCTTCAAGAGAAACACCGTGAGAAGCGGCGCGGACAAATTCACCGAAAAACTGATGAGCGATACGAAAAGTACGAACTTGCCGAAGTTACCCGTTCTCATGCGTTTCAAAAAATCGACGAAGCTGAAATAAACGTCATGCGTCGTTTTGTGCACCGGTTCGGCCATCCCGAGTATGCAGCCCCAGGCAAAAAAGCGGCAGAACATCGCGAACACGAATATCACCGTGAAACCGAGCATCCGGTCCTTCCCGAAATAGTGCAAGAGGAGGCCGGCGCCGATAGATATCGCCGTCACGAGTATCCCCTGTATGCGGTTGCGCCAGCCCCAATACTGGCCGCGTTTGCCCGCGGGAATGTAGTCATACATCAGGCTCTGCCAGGCGGGTCCCGCAAAAGTAGCGAAGATCATGGAAACGATCACGGCCAGCACAAGAGCCCATGGAGCGAAAAACGCCGTGTTTTCTTTAAAAATATAAGGAATGGCAATGATCGGGCCCCAGAGCAGTGCATGAAAAAAGACCACCCATCGGATGAGGCGCACACGCGAACCGATGGACTGCGTGAGCGACGCCGAGCTGACCTGGAGTATGGAGCCGATGAGTGCCGGCACCGTGGCGAGAAAAGCGACCTGTGAAGGGGTGGCGCCGAGCGCGATGCCGTACGGGATGATATAGCCGTCGGATGCGCCGAGCATCATGGCCGTGAAAAGGCCGTCTAAAATAGAAAAATAAAGGCTTCGGCGGATGACGCCCTTTTGGAAGGGCATTATTTCAATGCTTTTTCGACGTCGGCGACCAAGTCCTGCGTGACCGCGTGATAGACTCCGAGCAGCTTTCCATCACGCCCGATGAGATAGCTGGTCGGAATGCCCACGACCTTGTACTGCAGCGTGACCGTCATGTCCGTATCCAGCAGCACGGGATAGTTGATGCCAATTTTTGCCGCGAACGCCGACGCCTTCGTATGCGACTCTCCTACGTCTATGGCCAAAACCGCGAACCCGTCTTTTCGCAGGCGTTCCTGCAGGCGGATGAGGTCCGGGATCTCTTCGCGGCAAGGCGGGCACCAGGTCGCCCAGAAGTTGAGCAGCACGGCCTTGTTCCCGGCCAGTACGGTGGAAAGTCTGACATCCATACGGTTCAGGTCTTTCAGCTCGAAATCAGGCGCCGTCTGACCCTGCACCGCGGCACTCGCCCCTCCGGGGCCCTCGGCCATGCACCCGTTCGTAAAAAACAACACGGCAAAAACGAGGCCTGTCAGAAATTTCGTTCTCATATCAGAAGTTTTCCCATGCTGATGAAAAGGTACTCGGCAGCCAATATCAAGATCCAACCGAAGATCTTTTTGACCCGCTCAAGCCATAGGCCCGGTTTTGGCAGTGAAGTGAGAAGTCCCGTGAAAGTGCCGAGCAATATCATGAGAAATCCTACGCCGTAGCCAAAAGCGAAAAGGAGGGAAAAACCGTACAGAAGGTTCTGCTGAGTCCCGACGTAGACGAGGATGACGGCGAGCACCGGAGCCGTACAAGGCCCGACGATGAGGCCCGAAAAGATCCCGATCACAAAGGCGCCAAAATAGCCGCCGTGTTTTTTCCCCACCTGACCCGGCAAGGCGATCTGCGGCAAATTGAAAACACCCAACATGGACAATCCGAGCACGAGACACAGATTCGCGAGAATGAAATAAGAGACCGGGCTTGAACCGATCTCGCCGAAAAGCCTTCCCGTCAGCGAAGCGAAAAGTCCAAGCACCGCGTAAGTGAGCGCCATGCCGAGGACGTAAAACAGGGAAAGCAGAAGTCCTTTCATGCGGCTTCCCCCGCTTCTGGCGCCGATGTAACCAAGCGTCAGAGGGATCACGGGGTACACGCACGGCGTGAAACTCACGAACACACCCGCGGCGAACACGACCAAGAACGCGAGCGCCGGGCTTGTTTGGATAATGTGTTCGGCGTTATTGAATAGGGCTTGCAAGTTTCTGGCTCCTGAGCTGGCCGCAAGCGGCCTGAATGTCCTGACCCTTTGAAAAACGCACCGTCGCCTTCACGCCATTCTTCTGAAGCACCTGCTGGAACGCAACGATCTCCGCATAGCTCGGCTCCACATGCGGGAACTCCTCGATCGGATTATAAGGAATGAGATTCACTTTGCAAAGCATGCCCTTTCCGCCGGAGGCGGATCCGCCTTTGGCGGACAAAAGTTTCGCAAGGCTGGCCGCATCCTGCACGGAGGCGTTCACGCCTTTCACGAGGATGTATTCGAAAGTGATCGCACGCTTGGTCTTCTGCGCGTAGCGTTTGCAGGCCTCGATCAGCGGCTTCACGGGATACGCCTTGTTCACCGGCATGATAGAACCGCGCACGCCGTCGTTGGCGCCATGCAAGGACACCGAGAGCTCGACCTGAAGACCCTCTTCGGCAAGTGCCTCGATCTTTGGAATGATGCCGCAGGTGGAGATCGTGATCTTTCTGGCGCCGATGCCGAACGCGTTCTTTGCATTGAGCATGCGTACACTTCTCAAGAGCTCGCGGTAGTTATCGAATGGCTCGCCGATGCCCATGAAAACAAGGTGAGTGATCTTTTTCTCCGGGGCGCGGTCACGCGCCATCAGCACCTGCGCGAGGATCTCGCCCATACGCAGGTTGCGGAAAAAACCTGCCTGGCCGCTCGCACAGAACGCGCAGTGAAACTTGCAACCCACCTGCGACGACACACACACGGTCCTACGCGTGCCCGACGGGATGAGCACCGTCTCGACGAGATCCCCTTTTTCGAGGGACAAAAGCAACTTCACGCTTTTGTCGTCTTTGGACTTCTGCTCCGCCGACACGGCCGGCATGCCGATAGAAAAGTGCTCTTTCAGCTTCGTGCGCAGGGGGACGGGCAGGTTGCTCATGCGGTCAAAATCGTACACGCCCTTTTCGAACACCCACTGATGGATCTGGTCGGCCCGATACGGCTCCGCGACGCCATCTCCGGCGAATTTTGCGCGAAGTTCGTCGGTGGTCAGATCAAGAACATTTGGTAAAGATCGTGGATTCATTGAGTTCCCTTCGTGAAAGATGCGCCGTATCGTTGATCACGCGCAGCCGCACGCGCTTTTTGGTCTCGTCGACGAGCGTGATGCTCGTGTTGTCGATCTGTAGATTCAGGAGCAGCGTGTCGAAATCCGCCTTCAGCCAGTCGGCCAGGAGTGCCGTGATCGCGCCACCGTGCGTGACGATGAGCACGTTCTTGCCGCGGTTCGCGCGCGCGATGGCCTTGACACGGCTTGTGATGCGCTGCCGGAAATGCCGCACGCCTTCGGCGCCCGGGATCACGCAGGCCGACGGTTTTTTCAGCCAGCGTTGATAGCCCTTGTCGTACAGCCTGTCGACTTCCTCCGGCGTCATCCCCTCCCAGTCCCCTAGATGGATCTCTCTCAGATAGGGGTCACGCACGATACGGGTTTTCAAATGCCGCGTGATAGCCTGCGTCGTGGAATAGGCGCGCCCGAGGTCGCTTGAATAAATTTTGTCGATACGAAAACCCTTCATACGCCGGGCCAGGCGCTGCACCTGTCGCAGGCCCTTGGGGCTGAGACAGGAATCATGATGGCCTTGGATGCGGTTCTGGCAATTGTAATCAGACTCCGCGTGACGAACGATGATCAGATGCGTCATTGAAAAAAATTATCCTAAGTATTTTTTATACTCGCCGGCAATTTGCCGGTAACGTTTCGCCCAAGGCACATGCGCGGCGATCTCTTGCGGCGTGAGCTGCCGTATCACTTTCCCGGGCACTCCGAGTACCAGTGAACGCTCGGGGATGACGGCGTTCTCGAGAACAATGGCCCCTGAGCCTATCAAGCTGAAAGCGCCGACACGCGCGCCGCTCAGGATGCGCGCGCCGATACCGATCAAAACACCGTTCTCCACCTGGCAGGCATGCGCCGTCGCCTGATGCCCCATAATGATGCCGTTCTTCAGCACGCAGGGAATATCCATTTCCACGTGCAGCACACAGCCGTCCTGAATATTCGTGTCGTCCCCCACCCGGATCGCGTTGATGTCTCCACGGAGCACAGCGCCGAACCACACGCTGGCGCCTTTTCCGATGCGGACATCACCGATGACATGCGCGCCCGGCGCGATGAACGCCGATGGATGGATGTTCGGGTGCTTGTTCTTATAAGGAAGTATCATGCTGGGGCCTCTTCGATCTCCCCGACGATCTCTTCCATCAGGTCCTCCAGCGTCACCAGGCCGATGACGCGCTGCGTCTTTGCGTCCGTCACGATGGCGATCTGGATTTTTTTGGATTGGAATTCCTTCAGGAGCTCCGCCACTTTTTTGTTGCCTGGGACAAAATAGGGCTTACTCATCAAGTCTTCCATGTGGATCAACGCGCTGTTCTTGAAAAGATAAAGGAGATCGCGCACGTACAGGATACCGACGATGTTGTCCTTGCGGTCCTGATACACGGGGATGCGGTTATGTCCCTCTTCGAGCAGCACGCGTTCGAGTTCATCCGGTTCGATGTCCACGGGCACGACCGTCATTTCCTCGAGAGACGTCATCACCTCCCGCACGTCGATCTCGTCGAAATGGAATATGCGCTCGAGCATCTTTCTTTCGTTGTCGCCATAAAAACCCTCTTCCTTGCCGATCGTGATCATCATGCGTATCTCTTCTTCGGTCACCAGCGGCGACCGGTAGTGGGGATTGCCGCCGAACAGCTTGATGATGCCGTTACTGATCACCGTCAAAACGTGCGAGAACGGGCCAAAAATGGCGATAAAAAAAGAGATAATATGCCGCGTCAGGAATGCCACGCCTTCCGGGTGATTGGTCGCGAGTATTTTCGGCGTGAGCTCGCAGAAAATGACCAGGCCGAAAGTGATGAGGACGGTGCCGTAAAGAAGCGCGTTCCGTTCGCCGAAATATTTGGTGAGCAAAACCGTCCCGATCGCCACGATGCCGGTGTTGACCAGATTGTTCCCGATCAGGATGGTGGCGATCAATTTGTCCATCCGGGTCAGTAATTTATAGATGCGGGCAGCGCCGCGCCTTTTTTTTTCCATCAGATGTCTCAAACGCACCTTGTTCAGCGCGATCAGAGCTGCCTCCGAGGCCGAAAAAAAGGCTGATAAAACGGAGAGTCCTATGAGGATGATGAGCAATGAAGAGTGTGAGCGCATGGATGAGATATTATATGGGAAAATGGGGTCTGTAGCAAGAAATGGGCCGGATTCCCGTTGACAAGGCAATGAGAGCTTAATAGAATGATGGCTTATGCTTACGGCGTTTTTTTATATTTTTTCCGGGGCGCTGATCGTGTCGGCCCTCGGTGTCGTTTGCGCCCGCTCGGCCGTTTATAGCGTGCTTTCCCTGGTGTCGGCGATGTGCATGCTTGCCGGCCTTTTCGCCCTCCTGAAGGCTTATCTGGTGGCCACCATCATGGTGCTCGTTTATGCGGGGGCGGTTCTCGTGCTCTTCCTTTTCGTGGTCATGCTCGTGGACTTCAGGAAAATGAGCTCCGACTGGCGAAGAGGGGGCCTTGCCCCTGTCCTGGCAGGGCTGCTTGCCCTTGTACTTTGCGCTCAGCTTTTTTCAGCCTTTCCAAAGGTTGTCGAGAGTCCGACCATCGTCGGAAGCACCGCCGCCATCGGCAACCTCCTCTTCACTCGCTATGTTCTTCCTTTTGAGCTCACCTCTTTTCTGCTGCTTGCGGCCGTGGTGAGTGTCGTCGTGCTCGCGAAGAAAGACGCCAAATAATGTCGTTGCCTCCCATCGGTCTGCATCATTATCTCGCTGTTTCGGCCATTCTTTTCTCCATCGGCCTTTTCGGCATGCTGGTCCGTAAAAATATCCTCATAATTTTGCTTTCCATCGAGCTCATGTTGAACGCGGCCAATCTCTCTTTCGTGAGTTTTTCGTCTTACCTTGGCGATCTGTCCGGACAAGTAGTGGTTTTTTTCACTATGATCGTGGCGGCCGCCGAAGTGACGGTCGCTTTGGCCATCGTCGTTCTGGTTTACAGAAAAAAGGAGACGACGGACATCGACGACCTGAAGAACCTGAAATGGTAGACGCGCTCCTCGAGTCGCTTCCCCCGCTCCCGTGGGTGATACTCTTTTCTCCGTTCGTGGCAGCCGCGGCCATCACTTTTTTTTCCCTGAAACGGCCAAAGACAGCCTCCGGCATCGCCTTGGCCGGCATCCTCATATCTTTTGCTTCCAGCGTAGCCCTCTTTTGCTTCCATGCGCACAACACGCTGCTGCCGGCCGAAAACGGATTCACTTGGATCGCGGTGCCGGGGCTTCACGTGGAATTCGGGTATCTGCTAGACCGCCTCTCCATCCTCATGCTGCTCATCGTGTCAGGCGTGTCGAGCTGTATTTTTCTTTATTCCATCGGCTACATGAAAGGCGACGAAAGCTATCCACGCTATTTCGCGTGTCTTTCGCTTTTCGCGTTTTCCATGCTCGGCATCGTGCTCGCCAATAATTTCCTCATGCTTTTCGTGTTCTGGGAGCTCGTGGCGGCCAGCTCTTATCTCCTCATCGGTTTTTGGTTCGAAAAACCGGCGGCGGCGGACGCGGGCAACAAAGCGTTCATCGTGAACCGCGTCGGTGATTTCGGACTTATCCTCGGTATCTTTTACGTCTGGATGATCTCGGGTGCCGGAGGCGGCGAGCGCACTTTCGCCTTCTCGAGCCTTTCGGAAACACTGCCGGAGCTCGCCTCGAGAGGCTTCATCACTCAGCACATGCTGGCGGTGGCGTCGCTTCTAGTTTTCTGCGGCGTGATCGGAAAATCCGCGCAGTTCCCTCTCTATATTTGGCTGCCGGATGCCATGGAAGGCCCGACGCCCGTGAGCGCGCTCATCCACGCCGCGACCATGGTGGCGGCCGGCGTTTATCTTTTCAGCCGCTGTTTCTTTCTTGTCGCCGGCGCCCCGGAGGCGCTCGCTTTTGTCGCACATCTTGGCGCGGCGACGGCGCTCTTGGCCGGCGTGCTGGCCCTGGTGCAGAACGACATCAAAAAGATACTCGCGTATTCCACGGTAAGCCAGCTGGGTTACATGGTGCTGGCGCTCGGGCTCGGCGATCCGACAGTCGCCATGTTCCATCTCAGCACGCACGCGTTCTTCAAGGCGCTGCTTTTCCTCGGCGCCGGCGCCATGATCCACGCGCTGCACACGCAGGACATCTGGCACATGGGCGGGCTCCTGAAACAGATGCCCGTCACGGCCGTCACGTTTTTGGTGGGCACACTGGCCCTGTGCGGCATCCCCCCGCTTTCAGGCTTTTTCAGCAAGGACGAGATACTCGCCCTCGCCTTTGAGAAAAATCGTTTTCTGTTCTGGCTGGCACTTTTCACGGCGGCACTTACGGCGTTTTACATGGCACGCGCCGTGTGGATAGCGGTGCTCGGCCCCAAGCGCGGCACGCATCACAACCACGCGCATGAGGCGCCGGCCGTCATGAAATGGCCTCTCATCGTGCTCGCCGTTTTTTCCATCATCGGCGGATTCATCGGCATTCCGGCGTTCATCCTAGGCCCCGGATCACATGGCCACCCTACACTGAATATGTTTGTTGCCTCATGCTCCGTAGCCGCGGCACTTGCGGGGCTCGGGCTCGGCACCGCCCTTTATGCCCGGCTCCGGTCGCAGAAAGATCCTCTCGTGTCGATGCTGGGCGTGGCGTACGGTTTCATTGTGAAAAAATATTATCTCGACGAATTTTTTCTCGGCGTGGCTGGTTTCTTTCAGAGAACCGTTGCCGCAGTGTTTTTCCGGTTTGATTCCGATATCATCATCCTGTGCGGCGTGAACGGCGTGGCGGCCGTGACAACGGGTTTCGCATCCTGGCTCAGGCGTTCGCAAACCGGACTCGTGCAAACCTACGCTATGGCGTTCGGCTTTGGGATCGTGGCGCTGATCTATTTTATGCTAAAAGGTTGAAATGATCTCTCTCGGGCCTATTTCCTGGATACTTCTGTCCCCTATCATTGGGGCGGCGCTGTTACTTTTCGTTCCAAAAGAAAAAACCAACCTACTCAAAAAAGTCTCATTCCTTTCGGTGAGCGTCTCGCTCGCGTTTGCGGCGTTCGCTTTCCTCCGCTACGACCGTGTGGCCGGCGGATACCAATTCGTCGACAAGATCGAATGGGTGAAAGAACTCGGTATCGCCTATCACGTCGGCATCGATGGCATCAATGCCGTCTTGCTTCTCATGACGGCCATTCTCTCTTTCACCGGCGTCATCGTGTCGTTCTCCGTGAAAGAAAGACTGAAAGAATACCTGATCTTTTATCTTTTTCTCATCGCGGGCTGCTTCGGCGTTTTGAGCTCGCTGAATATTTTTTTCATCTACTTTTTCTACGAAACGGCCGTGGTGCCGGTGTACCCTCTCATCGGCATTTGGGGATCCGGCAACAAAGAATACGCCGCCATGAAGCTCACGCTGTACCTCACACTCGGCGCCGTGCTTGCGCTCATTGCGATCCTCTCACTTTATTTCTTCACGGGGCTCAACACCTTTGATCTGCCGGCCATCGAGCAGGCCTTGCGGGCAAACCCACTGCCCGTGGCCTTCCAGCGCTGGGCGTTCCCGCTCATCATGGTCGGTTTTGGCGTCATCCTGACGCTTTGGCCTTTTCACACCTGGTCGCCTATGGGTTACGCGGCCGCCCCCACTTCGGTGAGCATGCTGCACGCCGGCGTTCTCAAAAAACTCGGCGCCTACGTGATCATACGCCTTGGCATCGGTCTCATGCCTGAGGGTGCCGCGATCTGGATGCCGCTAGTCGCCTGGATCGCCATCATCAATATCCTTTACTGCGGCCTCGTGGCATTCACGCAAAAAGACCTGAAATTCATCCTCGGTTACTCCAGCTGCAGCCACATGGGTTACATCCTCCTTGGCCTTTCATGCCTCACGCCGCTGGCGCTGAACGGGACGATATTTTTCATGTTCGCGCATGGCCTCATGGCGGCACTCGGATTCGCCCTAGTCGGTTTTATTTATGAGCAGACGCACACGCGCATGATCGATGACTGGGGAGGACTGGGCAAGAAAGTCCCGTTCGTCGCCACCCTTTTCGTCATGATGTCCATGGCATCCGCGGGACTGCCAGGCTTTGCGAACTTTATCGGCGAGATCATGATCCTGCTCGGTGCTTGGGACAAATACCGTTTGCAAACAATATTGGCTTGCGCGGGCCTCATCGTTACGGCCGGCTACATGCTGAAAACCGTGCGCGCGACGATGCAGGGCCCCGTGAACCCCCGCCTGGGCGCCCTGAAAGACGCCTCGGGGATAGGAAAAGCACCCTACCTTATTCTCATCGTGGCGCTCATCGCCGTTGGATTTATGCCTTCGCTGATACTCGGCACCATCGAGTCGGGCACGCGGCCCATCGTCGAGCACATGCGGCAGATGGAAAACCTCAAGTGAACGCACCCTGGGCGCTTTTCAGCACCGAGATCGGCCTCGTAGCGCTGGCGCTCACGTGTCTCGTGCTCGATCTTATTTTCCCCGATGACGCGCATCGCGGCCAAAGGCTTGCCAACACGGCTCTCGCCGGCATCGCACTGCTCTTTTTGAACCTTATGTTCTTTCGACGAGAGGTCTTCGGTACGGCGCTCGGCACGAGCTTCGTGCAAGACGGGCTCTCGGTGTACTTCAAGGCACTTTTCCTGTTGGCCGGATTTTTCACCGTGTTCATGGCCGGCCGATACCAGAAAAGTCTGAAGCGCGGACACGGGGAGTTCATCCTGCTCATTCTCTTCGCCCTCATTGGCATGTCGTTCCTCGCCTCGGCGAACGATCTTCTCCTTTTTTTCATCTCGCTTGAGACGCTGAGCGTGTCGCTGTACATCATGGTCGCGTATCTCAGGGACAAGAGCGCTTCGGTGGAGGCCGGTCTGAAGTACGTGGTGCTCGGCGCGCTCTCGACGGCGGTGCTCGTGTACGGCATGAGCTTCATGTATGGCAGCACCGGCAGCACCTCTTTCACGGACATCCAGGCGAGGCTCGCGGCGGGACCCGTGCCCAAAGCGTTCATTCTCGGAAGCGTTCTCGTGCTATCGTCACTGGCATTCAAGATCGCCGCCGTGCCGTTCCATCTGTGGGTGCCGGACGTCTATGAAGGCGCCCCGACACCGGTGACGGCATTTCTGGCCATCGGCTCGAAGGCCGCGGGTTTCGCGGCGCTGATCCGGCTCCTGGGCACGGTGTTCGCCCCCGAACAGGAAAAGTTAATGCTCTTATTCGCGATACTCGCGGCACTGAGCATTCTCTACGGCAACTTGGGCGCCATTCCACAGGGCAACATCAAACGCCTGCTCGGTTATTCGAGCATCGGGCATGCCGGATACCTCTTGATAGGCCTGGCGGCTTTTCACGGCGCCGGCAAAGAAGCCCTACTTTATTATCTTTTGGCGTATCTTTTCAGCACGGGCGCGGCATTTCTCGTCATCGTGGCCGTGTCCGATCACTTGGGGGACAATATCAGCGACTACAGCGGCCTGGCAAGGCGCTCGCCTCTTTTGGCGGCGACGATGCTCCTAGCGCTTTTATCTCTGGCGGGTGTGCCACCGCTGGCGGGTTTTTTCGCGAAGTTCTATGTTTTGTGGGCAGCCGTGAGATCCGGCCTATTGTGGCTTGCCGTGATCGGCATCGTGAACGTCGTCACCGCGCTGTACTATTATCTGAGGATCGTGAAAGCGATGTACCTGGACAAGCCCTTGGATGCGTTACCGATCCCCGTAACCCCTGGACAGAGACTTTTCCAGTACTTCGCGCTCTTCGGGATACTCGCCATCGGGATCTACCAGGCGCCGTTCGTCGGCTTCGCCGCGTCGGCGTTCTCTAAATAAAAAAGACCGGGAATGCAAAACGCATTCCCGGTCTTTCTTTTTTTCGGCTTATCCGATAGCGACGGCGGCCGTTTCGCCGGTGCGGATGCGGATACAATCCTGAAGCTCCATCACGAATATCTTGCCATCACCGATCTGACCGGTCCTGGCCCCTTTCGTGATCGCTTCGATCGCGGGCTTCACGAACTCGTTGTTCACCGCGATCTCCACTTTCAGTTTCTTCAAGAGACTCCCCGCTTCCTTGTGACTGCGGTACACGGCGGAGATACCCTTTTGCCGTCCGCGGCCGAGCACCGTAGAAACGGTGACGAGATGGATCTCCTTCTCCGTCAGGCGCTCCAGGACCTCGTCCAACCGGTCCGGCTGTATAA
>CAZTBX010000096.1:0-7857 GCA_964612035.1 uncultured Planctomycetia bacterium | reverse complement strand
TCCATACCGAACTTTTTGCCCATGTTGGTATTCACGCGTACGTCCGAGACCTGGCCGGTGAGGCCGAGCGTGGGGAGTTCAGGGGATGAAAGCTCGATCATGGGAAGTATGGTGCAGGAAACGCGCATAGTGGCTGTGCGGGTGTCCGCCCAGACAGGGGATGACAGCGCGAAGCCAAGCATTATGACGCTCACCGCGGCCAGCACTTTTTGATGTTTCATAATAAGCCTCCAAAATAAAAAGCCCATTTTCGAAAGGGAAAATGGGCGCTTTTTTAACGGTGTTTGACACCGGCAGCCCGGCTACCTTTGCTTTTGGCTTTAGGTCCGTGGCTTTGCCTGCCCGCCGATTCAGCGAGCAGACCCGCTTACCGCTTTTACGGCAGGCGGGCGTCCTCCCTTTTCAGGAAGTTTGCCTTTGATCCGTCCTTACAATGAGCTACTCAAAATATACCCTATGGCGGGCAGGGTTTCAAATTTTTAGGCCACACTTGATAATTCATAACTCTTTTAATTTCAATGGTTTAAATTCTATTAATAAAAAACTTTAATAAAAGAACTTGGAGAATGATATTTTTGATCACTTTTGAATAGACTGAAAAACAGGCCCTTTAGTCTTTTTATATAGAAACACTCGGCCGTTTCCTTTAGAATGAACTCTTTAACTTTGGACACCTATGCCAGCCCCACAATCCGATTACGCGCTGTATCCTGACGGTCGTTTTGTCATCAAGGACTACAACCGGAAAAGACCTTTCAGCAATTTCCTGCCGGGTATTGCCGGCCTCTATGGCACCCCGATGTGGGCTTTTTACGTCAATCGCGGCCAGGCCATGGCCAGCTTTGGCACTAAAGACAAAGACCACGCGATGCTCGAGTTTTACCCTGCTAACAAGGCGTATCAAATGGTCACCTCGCATGGTTTCCGCACTTTCGTCCAGTTCCGTCACAACACGGCGTCCAAGTACGCGTTCTATGAGCCGTTTCGGCCGCATCATGACGCCCATGCGCAAAAACAGACGCTAGAGGTAAGCTCGCATGAGGTCGGTATCGAGGATTCGCATGCTTCCGGTTTGAGAACGGCGGTCACTTACTTCACGGTGCCGGGGGAGCCGATCGCCGCACTCGCGCGGCAGGTCGTTTTTACGAACACTTCGGACAAGGAGCTGGACCTCCAGGTGCTGGACGGCCTGCCGCTAGTCAATCCGTATGGGATGAACGAGTATTTTATCAAACAGATGAGCCGGACCATCGAGGCGTGGATGATGGTGGAAAACATGCAGGAACGCGCGCCCTTTTTCCGCCTGAAAGTCGATGCGAGCGACAGGCCCGAGGTGGTTTTCATCCATGAGGGCAATTTTTATTTCAGCTCTCTTTCCGAGCGTGGTGGCCGATCGAAGCCGCTGGATATGATCGTGGACCCCGAGCAGGTGTTCGCATCGTCACTGGATTTCAGCGACCCCATCCGTTTCAACACCGGAGAGGCGTTCCGCATGCCGCCGCGGCAGATCACCGAAAGTAGGACCCCCTGTGCTTTCAGTTTCGCAGCCTTCCATTTGGGGCCCGGGAAATCGAAGGCCATTTATTCGTTCGCGGGCCAGGCGAGAAGCCGGGAGGCGCTGAACCGTTTCGCGGCGAAAGCGCGCGCGGCGGACTATCCGGAGGATAAGAGAGAGGAGAACCGCCGCCTTATCGAATCTCTGAAGCGCCCGGTATTCAGCGTGAGTTCGTCCCAGGCCTATGACCTTTACTGCGGCCAAACCTATCTCGACAACGCGATGCGCGGCGGTCTGCCCGTCGTCGTCGGGCCAGCGGGATCGCCGCTGGTGTTTTACGTTTACTCCAGGAAGCATGGCGATCTCGAGCGGGATTACAACCGCTTTCTCGTGGAGCCGACCTACTTTGCCCAGGGGGATGGCAATTACCGCGACGTGAATCAGAACCGGCGTAACGACGTGTGGTTCGAGCCGCGTGTAGGCGAAGCGAATATCCGCACTTTTTTGGATCTGATCCAGCTGGACGGTTTCAATCCGCTGGTGCTGAAAGGCGCGTGTTTTCATTTCAAAAAGACCGCGGCGTCCGCGGCTGCCCTGAGGAAAGCGCTCGGTGCAAAAGGCACCGGTGAGGCGCTCTCATTTCTTAGCCATTCTTTTTCTCTCGGGGAGTTTTACCGTTTTTTGGAGGAAAAAAAGTTCGTCACGCGGGCGGGGTTCGAGCGCCTGCTTTCGGAACTCGCGCCGTTCTTCGAGTCCGAGGACAAGGCTGAGCATGGCGAAGGGTTCTGGGTGGACCACTGGACCTACAATCTCGACCTCATTGAAAGCTATCTCGCTATTTATCCCGAGAGGCTGCGGTCGCTGGTACTCGAACAGAGGCGATTCACCTTTTTTGACAACGACCATCGCGTGCGTCCGCGCGATGAGAAGTATTTTCTTCTGAAAAACGGCACGGTGCGGCAATACGGCTCCGTTTTCAAGGACGAGGAAAAGGAAAAGCTCCTGAAAGAGAGGAAGCACCGGGAGAATCTTGTGCGCGTCCACTTTGGCCGAGGCGACATCTACCGGACCACGCTTTTTGTGAAACTCTTCTCTCTTTTTCTCAACAAGTTCAGCTCGCTCGACGCACAGGGCGTCGGCGTGGAGATGGAGGCCGACAAGCCCTCCTGGTACGATGCGTTGAACGGACTGCCGGGGCTTTTCGGCTCCTCGCTGCCCGAGACTTTTGAACTGAAACGCCTCGCAATTTTTCTCCTTGAAACGATAGACAGCGTTGGCACGGGCCAGTCGGCCACGCTGCTTGTGCCGGCTGAGATCGAGAGTTTCATGAACGGCGTGCGCTTACGTCTCGACAAGCACCGCCGTGAAAAAGGCCCACGCACCGACTTCGTTTTCTGGGATGGCGTCACGGCCTGCAAAGAGAAATTCCGGCAGGAGACCGCGTACGGGATCTCCGGCCGCGAGAGGAAAGTCTCTTTCGCTGAGATCAAGGCATTCCTCGAACATGCCCGCGAAAAGATCGAAAAGGGTCTGCAAAAATCTTTTGACGCGAAAACAGGCCTCTTTCCGACTTATTTTGAGAACGACGCGAAAACAAAACCCGTTTCCTCGAAGGCCGGTCCCGAAGATCCCGGATTGCGCGTGCGCGCCGTTCAGTTCCGGCAGAAGGAGCTCCCGCATTTTCTTGAGGCCGCGGTGCATGCGCTGAAAGTCGAAAAAAATCCTGAAAGAAGAAAGCAGCTATTCCGCGCCGTGCGGGCGAGTCGGATCTATGACAAAAAGCTCGGCATGTACAAAGTGAACGCGCCGATGGATGCCGCACCACTGGAAGTGGGGCGCGGCCGCATCTTCACGCCGGGTTGGCTCGAAAATGAATCCGTATGGCTGCACATGGAGTATAAGTTCATCCTCGAGGCGCTGAAAAGCGGCCTGCATGAGGAGTTTTTTGAGGATTTTCGCAAAGTGCTGGTGCCGTTCCAGCCCGTGGAACGCTACGGACGCAGCCTGCTTGAAAACTCCTCTTTCATCGTCTCCAGCGCCTTTCCCGACGAGTCGCTTCACGGTGCGGGGTTTGTCGCGAGGCTCTCGGGTTCGACGGCAGAATTCCTCAATATGTGGCTTCTCATGAATATAGGCAAGAGGCCGTTCTGTCTCGGGCCCGACGGGAAACTGCTTCTACGTTTCGAGCCGCATTTGCCCGCATTCCTCTTTCTGAAGGAAGACACGGTGCGTACGATGTGGAACGCGGACGGCGAAGAAGAAAAGATCCGTTTCCCGAAGGATTCGCTCGCATTCCTCTTTCTCGGAAAGACGCTCGTCGTGTATCATAATCCCAAACGGCTCGATGCCTTCGGTAAAATGCGTGTGGCGGTGAAAAAAGTGACGCTGCATGACAAGCAGGGCGGCCGCGTCGATTTCAGAGGCGATGCCGTGCCGAGTCCGTACGCCGAAAAAGTTCGCGACAAGCACGTACCCCGTATCGACATCGAACTCGGCTGATCCCATGTCCGTCTTCGTCCGCTTCGCCCCCAGCCCCACGGGTTTTCTGCACATCGGCAGCGCGCGCACCGCGCTATTCAACTGGTTGTCCGCCAGGCATGAAGGCGGCAAATTCTACCTGCGCATCGAAGACACGGACAAGGAGCGCTCAAAGCAGGAGTTTCTGGACGAAATTTTGGACAGCCTGAAATGGCTGGGTCTCGACTGGGACGGTGAACTCGTGTTTCAAAGCCAGCGCACGGCGTTTTACCGCCAGATCGCCGATAGCCTGCTTCAAAAAGGGCTGGCTTACCCCGAAGAGGCCGCGATCCGTTTTCGCGTGCCGAAAGGCCAAAAGATCATCGTCGAAGACATGCTGCACGGCAACATCGAGTTTGACCCAGCGCTTTATCAGGACGACCTCGTCATTTTTAAGTCCGACGGGAGCCCAACCTACAATTTTGCCGTCGTGTGCGATGACGCGGCGATGGGGATCACGCACGTGATCCGCGGCGACGATCACATTTCGAACACGCCGAAACAGATCATGCTCTATGATGCGCTCGGGTATAAAAAGCCCATTTTTTGCCACATCCCGCTGATCCTGGGCACGGACAGAAGCCGCATGTCCAAGCGCCACGGCGCGACAAGCATCCGTGAGTACCGGGAGGCCGGTTTTTTGCCGGAGGCCGTGGTGAATTATCTCGCGCTGCTCGGCTGGTCGCCGGGCAATGACCAGGAGCTCATAGGGCGCGACGAGCTCGTAAAAAAATTCGAGCTGAAACGCGTGCTGACAACGGGCGCGGTTTTCAGCAGGGAAAAACTCGAGTGGATGAACGGCCAGTACGTGAGGAAACTTTCCGTGTCCGATCTCACGGACAAGCTGGTCCCGTACCTTGTGGCGCGTGGATACCTGCCTGCCGGCAGGCAGGCTGGAGATGAAAAAGGGGACAGGAGCTGGCTGGAAAAATTGGTCAAGCTTTTTCAGGAACGGATATTCCTGTTGGCCCAATTTCCGGACCTGGCGGCATTTTTCTTTGAGGACAAAATACAGTATAATCAGGACGCGGTCAGTGAGTTCTTGAAAGACCCCCGGCTTCAAAAAGCGTTCCTAAGCTATGCGGATGTCCTCGAGCGTGCGGATGATTTTGACACGAAGGCCATCGAGGAAAAAAGCCGCGCGCTGATGAAAGACCTCGGGATGAGCGGGAAAGAGTTCATTCACCCGTGCCGTGTCGCGATCACGGGACGCACGGTCAGCCCTGGTTTTTTTGACACCGTGTCTCTTCTAGGAAAAAAGAAGTCCGTCGAGCGTCTGCGCCAGGCGGCAAAGGTTTTTGAAAAATAAATATTTGCCCAATTTGCCCTGTGGTGTAATGGTAGGCCGCAGCCCTCTGGCTGCGGCACTCCGGCCCGATCTGGACGATCGGGCCTGCGCACTGAGTGATTCGCGTTACATATAGTGTTCATTTAAAAAATAATTTGCCCTGTGGTGTAATGGTAGCACAGCAGCCTCTGGAGTTGTTTGTCTAGGTTCGAGTCCTAGCGGGGCAGTGGTTATAACCGGACCCCAGGACTCGAAGAGAGCCGAGGCGAATGCCCGACCCGGAGCCGAACGCGCCGCGCGTCGACGGATGTCGACCTGACGCGCGGACCAGTGAGGCGTAGGGCGGCGAGTCCTAGCGGGGCAGGGTTTCAAAAAATTTTAGCGGAAGTGGCGGAACTGGCATACGCGCATGTTTGAGGGGCATGTGCCGCAAGGCTTGAGGGTTCAAATCCCTCCTTCCGCATAATTTTAAAGCTGACTCCAACCTCCGCTGTTTTGCTTTGCAAACAAAGCGGCGGGGGTGAGCATGCGCCAAATCCCAAGGAGATAACTTGACCGACCCCATCTCCAAAGAAACCACCGATTCCATCCGTTCGCAACATCCGCAAAAAAGCATTCGCCAGATCGCCAAAGAGTTGGGCCTGTCGCGTTCAGAGGTTCGCCAAGTCCTTTTTCCAGACTCTGAGCAAATCGCTGCGGCTGAAGTGTTGCCAGTGACGATTGCACGCTATAATATTTCTTCTCTCCAAGGGTTCGTCATTCTTTTTGCCGCCGTTTTTATCATTTATTGGAATAGCCTTGGAAATGAATTCGTGTGGGACGATATCAGTTTGATCGTTAATAATCCTACGATCAAGAGCCTTGGCCTTGCGGCTTCTTCTTTTTTGCGCCCGCTCGGCGAAGGAACATTTTCTTATCGGCCGGTGCAGATATTTTGCTATGCGCTTGAACACCGGCTTTTTGGTCTCAATCCCATCGGTTTTCATATGGGTAGTATCTTTTTACATGGGACCGCTTCTTTTTTGGTTTTCGTTTTTTTTCGCTCGTTCACGAAAAACCACACATGGGCGTTAGCGACTTCGCTGCTCTTTGCCGTGCACCCCCTGCACACAGGTGCTGTTACTTATCTCTCGGGACAGGACAACATGATAGCCCTTGTGTTTATCCTGCTCTGCCTTGTGACGCATCATGCCGCAGGTTCGAGCCTTGGCGTTCTTCGTGCTCTTTCGTTCACCGCGTTTGCTTTTGCACTTTTGAGCAAGGAAGTAGCGATGTTCACGCTACCCGCCATCGTGCTCTATGACCGGGTCATCGGGAAAAAGGAGTGGCGGCAGCTGTTTCGCCAAGTGCATTATTATGTTTATGCAGCCCTGCTTCTTGGGTATCTCTTTTTGAGACTGACGGCGACTTCTTCGGTAACGGATGAGCCGCTGGATCGTTTTGTGAGCCAAAAGAACGTTCTGCTTGTCACCCCAGCCGTGATCCTCACATACCTTAGGCTCTTTTTCTGGCCGCATCCTCTTTATCTTGCGCATTATTTTCCTCTACCCAGGGGGTTTTTTGACTCTCCGGTGTTTCTCAGTTTCGTCGGGCTCGTTCTCGTTTGCGCTCTCGGCTGGAGGCTTGCGAGGAAATCACACTGGGTGACCTTTGGTCTCGGCTGGTTCGTCCTATGGTTCCTGCCTTTTTCGAATCTTTTCAAACTCTTGAACGCGCTTTTGGCCGAACACTGGATGTACGTGCCTTCGATCGGATTCATTTTTGCCGCTGTTTGCACGACGGACCTCTATCTGAAAAGCAAAAAAGTAAAACAGGCACTTTTTTTGTTTTTCGTCCTCATTTTTGGTGGGCTGACCTTCCGGCAGAACTTTTTCTGGAAAAATGAAGAGATTCTTTTTAGCTATACGGTGAAGCGGGCACCGCATTCAGCGCGTGTTTGGAATAACTTGGGTATCGTGCATGAGAAAAAAGGACAGCTGGAAAAAGCGCGCGCCTGCTACGAAAAAGCGGCAACGCTGATGCCTGGTTTTTTGGAGGCAGAGGAGAATTACAGGAGGATGGGCGGCGTCGTCACTCCAAAGTGACGGTGAGGGTGTTCTCGTTTTTTCTTGCGAGGCGCACGAAAGATTCTTTCCGGATCAGAGCCTCTTTGCAGTTACGCTCGAGACCTTTCAATTCTTTCCCGTTCACCGCGATCTTTGAGACGAAATAATGTTCATAAGAGATCTTCTTCGGGTTCCGGTACACCACCTCTAGGCGCCGATTCGCGAAAAAAGTATGCACGGACACTTCCGTCGAAAGGCGGAAATCGTTCTGTGTGAACTTCGGCGCCAAGAGGAGGTCCCCGTAGCGCCCGCGCACGCCGAACACCTGCGTCAGCATCGTGAGCACATACCAGCTCGCCGAGCCGGTGAGGTAATGGTAAAGTCCGCGGCCCTCGGAATTGAAGTACTCGGGGATACCGGGGTAGATCTTGCTCTTGTCCGTCTTGAGGCACATGCGGAAAATGGAATGCAACACCTCTGAGCCTTCTTTCACGAAGCCACGCTGGTACAAC
>CAZTBX010000095.1:0-8519 GCA_964612035.1 uncultured Planctomycetia bacterium | reverse complement strand
GACGACATTCTCTGGTCCAATTTTCCGCATGGCGCCACGCTTCTGGGAACGCTGACTGGCCGTGCCACTTCGTCGGCCACACTGCCGGAGGTGTCGCCGTCAAGGCGTTTTGACCCGCTGCGGGCGGCGCGGCTTCTCATCTGGTTCAAACGCGCGGATGGCAAGGTGCCCGAAGGCATGCGCGAGACCGTGAAGTACTACCGCTTGACCTCGGCGGGGGAGACCCCGCTTGCGTATATCTATGAAAGAAAAACGGGTTATTCCAAAAGAAAGGCGGTGCCGGCGAGCATCCCCACGCCGTACCTCTTCGGATTGATCGGTGTCGTCATGATCCTCGCTTTTTATGCGGGCGGGAGACGCATCGGTAAAAGCGCTTTTTGACAAAAAACACGTTCCATCATATAATCGAATAGGTCCAAATAAAAAATTGGTTAATTTAGTTAAAAATTTCATAAACCTATCTCCGATCAAATTTAAAACCCCTCCGCTAGTGGGGATAGACGTGGGTACTTTTTCCATCAAGTGTGTCGAGATCACCCGCGACAGTGGTGTGCCTCGCCTGACACGCGCCGACCTTTTTCCCGTGCAACCAGGCAAAGACACACTGGCTCATATCCAAGGTCTCGGACTGGATGCCACCAAGAGTGTCCGGATCTCACTGTCAGGCCCCTCCGTGTTGATCCGAAGGTTGGTGCTGCCGAGCATGACGGCGGCCGAATTGAAAGGGGCTATCCAATTCCAGGCGGAAAGCCAGCTCCCGATCTCCGTGGAGGATTATCAGCTGGATTCACAGATACTCGGACAACCGGACAAAAAGACCATGAGCGTTCTTTTGGTGGCCGCCAAAAAGGAGCTGGTGCATGAGCGTCTGAAACTTTTTTCTTCGCTCGAGATACATCCGCACATCATCGACGTGGACATCTTCTGCCTCCTGAATGCCTTTCAGCTCCTGGAAGAAGCCGAGGCCAAAAAAAATTACGGCTTGCTGAATATTGGGCACAAAAGTTCCTCTTTCATCATCGTCCAGAACGGGGCTCCTTTTTTCGTTCGCGAGATAGGTTTCGGCGGCCAGCAGGTCACGCAAGCCCTGGCCGCAACCAAAGGGATCCCGGAGGCCGAGGCTGCGGCGCTCAAGACCAAAAAACCCGCCGAGGCCGCGAAGGACCTGCAGACAGCCACGGAAAAAGGTTTCGAGGCTCTGCTGGACGAGGTGAAACATTCCATCGATTATTTTGAGAATGAAGCGGGCGACGACCTCAAGAAGGTGTGGATCAGCGGCGGCGGGGCGCTGTCTCAGGGCTCGGCTGCCTTTTTTTCCGAAGGGCTCGGCCGCGAGGCGTCGTTGTGGCGGCCCACAAAAAGCGTGGAGCTCGCCGAAGGCGTCGACGCGGCCTTTTTTGCCGAGCACGGGCCGGAATTTCACGTGGCGCTGGGAATGGCGCTGCGTGGAGCTGGGCACATCGCATGATCGAGATCAACCTGCTGCCGGAAGAGCTGCGTAAAAAAGAATCGGTCAAATTGAGCCTGCCTGCCATGCCGGCGCTGCCGAAAAAGACGGTGCTTCTCGCGGTGGGTGTCGTGCTGGGCGTGCAGGTGCTTTTCACTGCGTTCGCGTTTTTCCAGAAAGGCGAAGCGGCCGCTGTGAGAAAGGACATCACGGCGCTCAATGAAAGCAACCGGGGTCTCGTGGCCCAAAAAACGGAGTCCGCCGAGATCCGCAAGCGGCTTTCCCAGATCGACCACCTGCTGCAAAGAAAATTTTTCTGGGCGTCGCTTTTGAACGCGCTCACCGATTCCATGATCAAGGGCGTGTGGCTGACTAATCTTTCGATCGCCGAGAGCAATGCTTCTCCGATGATCAAAAAAACGGTGGAGGTCACGCTGTCCAAAGCGGACACACTCTCTCCGCGCAAGACCGTTTCTTCCACCTCGCGCACGCCTCCGAAGTCGTCGAAAATGTTGAAGCTCGAGGGAAGCGTTGTGGGCCCGGGGGAGGAGACCGCCCTCATCGGGAAGTTCATCAAAAAAATGAAAGGCAACGCGCTCTTCGACAAGCTTTTCGCCGAGATCGAACCGGCCAACATCAATCAGAAGAAGATCCGGGAGTTCGATGTGTATGATTTCACGATCGGCTGTGTTTTCAAAGAGGGAGTAACGGAGACCGCCTCATGAAAAGCCCATCGGTCGAGACACTGAACCAGTTCCTTCACAGCCGTACGAGCAATGAAAAAATGCTGCTTGTGGTGTTCGCGGCGCTATTCGTGTTCGGCGTGGATTATTTTCTGTGGCTCCGGCCTGTCGGCGCGGTGTTCGCCGAAACCGGCCCGCAGCTGAAGTCGCTGAAGATCGAGCTCGAGACGCTGCGTGACGACAAAAAGAACGCCGCCATCATTGAAAAGAATTGGAGCGAACTAAAAGGCCGGTTGGTGGAGGCGGAGAAAAGATTCATCGCGCCGAGCGAGATCCCTTCACTCCTCGAACAGCTCTCGGTCATGGCGCGCGATTCCGGGGTGCGTCTCATCTCGCTCAAGCCCGTCGCCGCCGAAGGCACCGGCTATTATTCGCGCGTTCCGATCCGCATTCAGGCGCTGGCCGGCACGCATGCCTTCGGGCGTTTTCTGGAAAAGCTTGAGACAAGCACGACCCTGTTCAGGATCCAGGATCTCCGGATCGCCGGGAACGCCGATGAGCAGCGCCATGTCATCGATCTCAGCCTCGAGGCCTACGGAAAGGGCGCATGAGAATGCTTAAATTAAATAATTTTTCAATGTTTTTGTGGATTGTTGCCTCCCTTTTTGGTATGATTTTTCCCATCGAAGCGTCTTGGGCCGCGGAAGAAGGGCTGTACAACGCTCACGGAAAGCGCGACCCGTTTGTGCCGCTTGTCACGCTCATGAGCCGTTCGTCTTCGGGCCTGGTTTCCGTTGAGGGAGCCGACGACATCAGCATCGAAGGCATACTCTTTGATCGAAAAAAGGGCTCGATCATCATCGTGAACGGAGCGGTGCTGAAGGAAGGGGAGCGGTACGGTGGCCTGAAAGTCCTGAAGATCATGGCCAACGGCGCGTTGTTTTCCCTGAACGGCGTGGAAGTGTTCAAACAGCTGTATAGAGAAGAAGATCAGGGCAAACAAAATTAAAACTAAGGTCATGCAGATCAAAAGGAGCTTAAAAATGAGAAAAGGGACAGGAGCCTTACTTTTCCTGGTCGTCCTATTTCTCGTACGCTTCGAGGCCGTTTCCGTGTCCGCTCCTGAAGACAGCACCACGGACGCCCAGCAAGCATCGCAAACACAATCGGAACCTGCTGTCGCTGCCGCTGATGCGTCATTGCCGGCGGAGTCCGTGGCCGAACCTGCTGAACCACAGGCCGTCTCTGCTCCGGCCGTTGACACCAGTGTCACCGTGGGCAGCGCGGCTCCAGGCAACGTGACTGTCGACTTCAAGGACGCGGACATACAGAACGTGCTTCGTATCCTTTCGTTCAAAAGTGGCGTGAACATCGTCGCCGGCAAGGACGTGGTGGGCAGCGTGACCATCCGCCTCGTCGACGTGCCGTGGGAAAAGGCGCTGGACGTGGTGTTGAAGACCTATGGCTTCGCGTATGACCGCGATGAGAATATCATCCGCGTGACCACGATAGAAAACCTGAAAAAAGAAGAGCTTTCCACGGAAGTTTTCACGCTGAATTACTCCCAGGCGTCGGAGGTGGAAAAGTCCATCAAGGACGTGCTGAGCGAAAGAGGCAAGATCCGTTCCGACGTGCGTTCGAATACGCTCATCGTCACCGACATGCCCACGACGCTACAGCGCGTGCAAAAAGTTGTGGAGCGCCTCGACAAGAGCACTCCTCAAGTGGTCATCCAGGCAAAGATCATCGAGACAACACTCGGGGATGCCGATCGCCTGGGCATTCGCTGGAACCTCAAAGCGGCGATCAAAGGCGCCGCGCGCCCGACGTCGTTTCCGTTTCCTGCCGGACAAAGGACGTTTATACATCGGTTCCTACCCGAAGGCCGCGCCTCTCAGGCTAACGTTAGTAGTGTTGGGACTTCCGGCACAACTAGCACTTCGACAGTCGCGGATTTTCCTCCGACGGCTACCCGCGCACTGACATTTCCCGTCGTGGACAAGGACGAATTCCAGTTTGGCACGCTGGATTTCAGTGAGTTCCAGGCTGTTCTTGAGATGATCCAGCAGCGCGATGACTCCAAGGTGTTGTCCGAGCCGCATGTGACGACGCTCAACAACCACGAAGCGAAGATCCTGGTCGGGGAAGTCATCGCTATCCCGACCTTTGAAAGAAACTCGACGACCGGGCGCATGGAGATCACCGGTTACAAAGACAGAGATCTCGGCATACGCCTGACCGTCGTTCCGCAAGTGAACGATCAGAACGAAATAGTCGTAGATATTCATCCGGAGATCACCAATCTCCTGGGTTATGACGAATTGACGCCGGACATCCGGGCGCCCCGCTTTTCCACTCGAGAAGCCGTATCACAGGTGCGCATCCGCGACGGCCAAACCATTGTCATTGGAGGATTGATCAAAGAGACAGTCGTCGATTCCAAAACGAAAATACCGATTCTGGGCGATATACCCCTTTTAAGCTACCTTTTCAGCTCTAAGAATAAAACGGTCCAAAAAACGGACCTGTTGTTCTTCATGACTGTCAGCATCGTGAAAACAGGTGCAGACATTCCGGGACACCCGGCTTAACTGAAATAGAGGCGCGCTTTCACCGGGCGTCTCGCTGGAAGCATCGAAAGACACGTGCGTTGATCCGCCCAGGATCAAAGTCCGTGTCTTTTTTATTTCGGCCAACGAGGAAAAAATGAAAAAAGAAATTTTAGTGAACGTGGAATTCCAATCGAAAAAAGTGGCCATCGTCGAAGACGGCCATCTCGAAGAGTATTATGTCGAACGCCACAGCGACAAACAGCTCGTGGGCTCGATCTTCAAAGGCAAGGTGAGCTCCATCGTGCCGGGCATCGGGGCGGCCTTCATCGACATCGGCCTCGAGAAGAACGGTTTTCTCTACGTGACCGACGTCGTGGGCCAGGGCGGTCTGGACAGTGAGGAGGCCGAGTACCTCGACGGTGACGAGAAAGCCACTCCACCGGCGCCTGCGAAAAAAGACAAACGCGAGGCGGTGCCGCTGATCCAGGAGGTGCTGAAAAAAGACCAGGAAGTGCTGGTGCAGGTGGTGAAAGAGCCGTTCGGGACTAAGGGGGCGCGCCTGACCTGCCAGGTATCGCTGGCGGGGCGATTCGTCGTTTTCATGCCGCATCACCCGCACGTGGGGATCTCCAAAAGGATAGACGACCGCAAGGAAAGAGAGCGTATCCGCCAGATCATCAAGGGCGTCAACCTGCCTTCGGAGTCTGGTCTCATTGTCCGCACCGCCGCCTCAGGCAGTGAGGCCAAGGTGCTTGAGCGCGACATCCGTTTTCTCATCCACCAGTGGAAGCTCATTCAGCGGCGATGCGGCACGCGCGGCGCCCCGGCGCTGATCCACGAGGAATACGGTCTCGTCCTGCGCATCGTGCGCGACGTACTGAACGAGCAGTTCGATAAGATCATCATCAACGACAAGACGGAGTTCAAGCACGTCGACCAGTTCATGCGCGCCGCGGTGCCGAACTTGCGGCCCAAGCTCGCGCTGTACTCGGCGGAGACGCCGATCCTCATGGCGCACAACGTGCAGAAGGAGATCGAAAAGATCTACGAGTCGCGCGCCTCCCTCAAAAGCGGCGGCACTATCGTGATCGAGCAGACCGAGGCGCTGGTCGCCATCGACGTGAACACCGGAAAGTTCACGGGCACGCGCAACCTCGAGGAGACGGCGTTCCGCACGAACTGCGAGGCGGCACGCGAGATCGCCAAACAGATCCGTCTGCGCGACTTGGGGGGCATCATCGTCATCGACTTCATCGACATGGAAACCTCCGAGCATCGCCGCTCGGTGCTGAAGATCCTCGAAGAGTCCCTGCGGCGTGACCGCGCGAAGACGAGCTTTCTGAACCTTTCACAGCTCGGGCTCGTCGAGATGACGCGCCAGCGCATGCGAAAAAGCCTCGAGAGCGCTTCCACGCAGCAGTGCCCTTACTGTCACGGTAAAGGTATCGTGCGCTCGAAAGAAACGGTCGCCGCCGAGGCTCTGCAGAAGCTCGCGCAGTTCCTGAAGCCGCTGAAACGCGAGCACGTGGAGCTTTCCGCGTCTCCCGACGTCATTGAGATGCTCAGCCGTGACAACGGCCGCCTCATTCGCAACATGGAGTCCCAGACCCAGAACCGGATCAGCCTCGTCGGGGACCATCAACTGCACGTTGAAGAGGTCAGGATCAAGAGAATTCTTGACAGGCGTAAGAAGCTGTGGTAACTTTTCACGACTATGTTCGCAATTATCCGCACGGGTGGTAAACAATATAAGGTCAAGGCCGGCGATGAGTTATCGATCGAGCGGCTTGAGCATTCGGACCGCTCGAAAACGATCAAACTCGAGCCTGTGCTCCTAGTTTCCAAGGACGGTGCCGTCGAGATCGGGCGTCCGGTGTTGAAGGGTGCGTTCTGCGAGGCCGAGGTGCTGGGCGAGGTCAAGGGCCCGAAGCTTATTTCTTTCAAGTACATCCGGCGTGAAAAATCCGCGACGAAGGTCGGGCATCGGCAGAAGCTTCTCCGGGTCAAGATCAAGTCCATTCATAGTTCTTAGAGGTCTTTTCCCATGGCAACAAAAAAAGGCGGCGGCAGTTCCAAGAACGGGCGCGATTCCCACTCCCAGCGGCTGGGCGTCAAACTGTTCGGCGGCCAAACCGTGAAGGCGGGCAACATCATCGTCCGCCAGAAGGGCACACGCTTTCTTCCCGGTCACTTTGTCGGGCAGGGTCGCGATTTCACGCTGTACGCGCTGAAAGACGGAACGCTCAGTTTCAAACTTCCCCGCGTTCACATCATTCCATCCAAACCCTAGCCGACCCCCAGTCGGCCTGTACTGCTTGTTGATCCGGGAGTCCTTTCTCCGTGTTCGTTGATGAAGCCGTAATTTTATGCTCCGCCGGCAGTGGCGGTGACGGATGCCACAGTCTTGATCGCAGCCATCCCGGCCATTTCCGTCCCACGGGCGGCGACGGCGGCCCTGGCGGATCCATTCATATTGAAGCGCGTCCGAATATCCAGACACTGCTCGATTTCCAGATCCATCGTATCTTCAGGGCCGTCGACGGCGGGAACGGGTCGAGCAACAACAAGACCGGACCTGCGGGGGAAGACCTCGTGATCGGCGTGCCGGCCGGCACCGTTGTTTACGACAAAAGCACCGGCGAGCTTCTGCGTGACCTCGATCATATCGGGGCGCGTGTGCTTGTGTGCAACGGCGGTGAATACGGACACGGCAACGACAAGAAGAACGCCGCCACGAAAGGCGCGCCCGGCGAAGAGAAAGAGATCCGCCTCAGCCTAAAACTCATCGCCGATATCGGGCTTCTCGGTTTTCCGAATGCCGGCAAATCGACACTGATCTCAAGGATCTCCAACGCCAGATCCAAGGTGGCCGCGTACCCCTTTACGACTAAAAATCCGGTGCTCGGTGTGGTAAAATTCGACGAAGGCGAGACCAAGGTCGTCGCCGATATTCCAGGTCTCATCGAGGGGGCACATGAGGGCCGCGGGCTCGGTATCGATTTTCTGAAGCACGTCGAGCGCACGCGCGTGCTGCTGCATATCATTGATTTTGCCGCGGTGGACGGCCGCGATCCCGTGTCCGATTACAAGGTGATGAACGCCGAACTTGCGGGCTATTCGAAAAAGCTCGCCGAAAAGGAACAGATCGTCGTGGCCAATAAAATGGACATACCCGAGGCTCGCGAGAACCTGAGGATGTTTGGGAAAAAAGTTCCGACGGAAGTGATCCCGATCTCCGCCGCTACCGGCGAAGGCATCGAGGCGCTTCTGCAGCGCCTGCGGCGTATTTGATCTTGGGGAAACCATGAGAAGGCATTACACGAAGAACATCCAAAACCTGGTGATCAAGGTCGGCACTTCTGTGCTGACCCGCGGCGGCCGTTTTGACCGGGCCATCGTCGGGAAACTCGCCGACCAGATCGCGGTTTTCATGAAAAAAGGCGTCCGTGTGTCGGTGGTCAGCTCCGGCGCCATCGGGGCCGGAATGACCATCCTCAAGGAACGCCGCCGCCCAAAGACCATGGAAGGACTGCAGGCCGCCGCCGCCGTGGGCCAGCGCTATCTCATGCAGTGCTACGAAGAGGCGTTCTCCAAAAAAGGATTTTCAACAGCACAGGTGCTGCTCACCTGGGACGATCTCGCGGAGAAAAAACGCTTCATGAACGCCAGGCGCACGCTGCACGAGATCCAAAAAAGGGGACTGGTGCCCATCATCAACGAAAACGACACCGTGGCCACCGATGAGATCCGTTTCGGCGACAATGACCGCCTGTCCGCGCTTTTATCCATTCTTGTCGAAGCGGACGTGCTCGTCATCCTCTCAGACACGGACGGCCT